>JBAYAL010000229.1:0-3870 GCA_041669825.1 Eubacteriales bacterium
ACAAACAATCAAGCATGTTATCACAACTCGTGTTGCAAAAAAGAGCTATAAAAGGTGATGATGAATATAACGATGCTACTCCAATTTTAAAAATTGTTATAGTAGGTGTAATTGTTGCTGCGATTATTATTTCAATTGGCGCTTGGATAGTTTTTTCTGGGATATAAAAAATAAGGAATAATATTAAACAATTAAGAAAAGACAAAGGTTTACGACAAGAAGATATGGCTGTCTCATTGAATATCTCAAGGCAAACAATAATTGCAATAGAAAACAATAAATATAATCCTACCCTGGAATTAGCTATCAAAATGGCAAGATTATTGTATACAACAGTAGAAGAATTATTTATTCTAGATTAACTTCTTGGTTTGTTTATATGGCTTACAAATGTACTTCGCGTTATCCTACTACTACGTAAAATATCTAATTCTTTTTCGTCCACTCCACAACGGCGCGGCCTTTGCATGGTCTTTCGCCTAACGTTTAGCCGTTCCTGAGGCGTCATACTACATTCATATATTCTAAGTTTCGGGAACGGACGTGTTATGTGGAGTTTCCCATGCTTCAAAGTAATACTTAAACAAATATTTCCATATATTTGCAGGAAAACCCTCTATTCTGTCGAAAATTAGTTTTGTAGAATGGGGAAAAATCTTGGTCAATAAATTAGATATTAATGCCTTTAATGATAAAGTAAAATGTATTGAAATTGGAAAACTAACACTGAAAATGATTAGATTCTTAAATCTTTCAATAAATCCATGCAGTATAATGCTATGGGATGATAGATTGAAATATATGGAGAAACACAAAACCGATTTTATTTCTGAAGAAGCATATTACAAACATTTACAAGAAATTTCCAATATTATCGAAAATCCTGATTACATTGGTTTACACCCAAAAGATAATAGCATACAATTTATTAAAAGAATTGATGAATTGATGTTGGTTGGCGTTCGAATTAATAATAAAGGAAGTTTAAATATTCGCTCATCTTATCCGATAAGCAACGAACAACTTCAGACATATTTAGAGTCTAATACCGCATGGAAATTCAAAAACATTGACACCGATGAATAAAATTGATACTACTATTATTATAGAGTAAGAGTAGATAAGTTACTTGAGGGCAGAACGGGCGGCTGCCACGCCACGACAACGTGGTCTTTCAAGAGATGTAGGGTTGCCAACCTACCGAGTAACTTATCTTTCGATAGAATTCTGAGACCTCTGTTAAGGGGTCTTTCTTTATTCTCGAAAATAATTCATTCAAACCCGATTTATATTATGCCTAACATCTGCATAAGCAAGAATCAAAGAAACCTACAATCTACAAAGAAAAGCTTAGAGATGGGAAATTTCACATGCTTGCATATAGCCTAGAAACAAGCTACAAAGAAAACACATACAAAAATCTTCCATTTATAGTTAATAATTATACCTTAAGAGGAAAGTAATTTACACAAAAAGGAAGAAAATATATTGACAACATATTAATTAAACTGGCATAATACTAAGTAAGAAGAGTCATTTCTTCTTTCCGAGAGTAACGGCAAGAATATTACTCATTCGCAGGGTTAACCTCCGTGAATGACGGGGTTTTAAAAATGTAGAATATCATTCATGTGTATGGCTTAAATTCCCTTCATTATTGAAGGGAATTTATTCTTAGGAGGAATAATGAAATTCAGTTCAATCAGCAATACGTTTTTTAAGATGTGTGAATTTGATAAAGAACTATTAGATAATACAAATCGCAGACCATATCTATTAATTTTAAGATTAAAATACAATGGTAAAAATAAAGATTTTGCAATACCATTTAGATCAAATATACCTGGTTACGCGCCAAAAGACTTATATTTCCCTTTACCTCCTAGACCAAATACCATGAGTAAACATATTCATGGATTACACTATATTAAAATGTTCCCTATCATAAAAGAATTTTCAGAGAAGTTCTACATAGATAATGATCGATATTATAAAATTATTCTTGATATTATTAATCGGGACAAAAATATTATAATAGAGCAAGCACAGAAATATTTAAATGAATATTCTAGTGAAAAAGAAATTTCGTTTTGTACAGATATTAATGGAATTATGCGGACATTAAATGAATATCAAGCAATTAGAGATGCAGAAAAGCAAGTTGCCGCAATAGATAATGATAATGAGACCTCGTGAGAGGTCTTTTCTCCTTCCCAAAAGAAATTCTCAAGGAACCAAACTACTTTAGCAACCTCCCAACCAACCGACCTCAAAGCAATGCAGAGGAATGGGAAATTTCAGGTAACGTTTAGCCGTTCCCGAAGCGTCATATTACATTCATCTATTCTAAGTTTCGGGAAAGGCGTGTTATCTGAAGTTATCACTCCATAGCAATGCTTGAGTAAACAATTGCGTTTCCAGTTAATCTTGCATATAATAAGAATGTAAGAATTTGCGATTTTCTACAAAGGAGTGATTTGTTTGTTAACGGAAATCAGAAGTAGGTCTCAAATTACCATTCCTTCAGAAATCATCAAGAAACTTAATTTACAACAAGGTGATACCTTGGAAGTTGAAGTTGAGGGTGACCAAATTGTCCTTCGACCTGTTGTTGCAATACCTAAAAATCAAGCTTACTTTTGGACCAAGGAATGGCAACAGGAAGAGAAACAAATACAATCTGATATTGAAACCGACAAAATTAAGTCTGCTAAGTTAAAAGATGAATTATTTAAGGATCTAGGCCTATGAAGTTCTATTATTCCGACCTCTTCAAAGAAAAAGTACAACTGTTACATCCAAATGTCAAAAAAGCTTTGAAAAACAAGCTTGAATTGATGGATCAAAATCCTAAACATCCTTCACTAAGAACCAAGAAAATTAAGGGTTCCTCTGATATTTATGAAGCAAGTATAACTATGAATTATAGAATGACATGGCAGTATTATCAAGATGGAATCCTTCTTAGAAATATCGGCGAACATGACAAGACTTTAAAAAATCCTTAATTCCCAATATTCATCTCCGATATGATAATGTCAGCTAACGTCCCGAGTGTTACCGAAGTCTGGTTATTACTTTTATGTATTCTCAGATTTTGGTAACACTCTGTTATGTGTCGTGGGAGGCCCCGTGACTCAGAAGCGACCATGGATGGGAGTTCCTTGAACAGACTCAGCTTGGTGTTTCTATGACCAATCGTTTGATTTAAATAAGCCTGAGAATTTGTATTTCGAAGTAATCTTCAATTCTCCGTCCGTCTCGATCTTCTCGATATTCACTCTAACATAACCGTTTCCATAGGATTCTTCATAATAGCCAATGATTGTTTGCTTATGCACAATTCCCATTCTATCTTTATAGTATAGGTTTAGAGCACTTTCACCATAATCCTTCGGCTGAACTTTCACAACTGTATTAGAGTATTGTGCAACCACTGGAACCTCGATATCTTTTGTTATTCCCGCGCAGGTCAGGTAGATACCTTCAACCTGTCCTCCCGTTGAGTTTTCGATGGTGACTTCGAACCCTTTAACTGGGGTATAAAGAAAACTAAATATGATGTAACCAATAATTCCAATCACTAACAGACTAGCAGCTGCGATCCCAAGCTTTTTCATATATTCTTCAAAGCCTTTCTTTATGTTAGCGCATGGATGCGCGTCCACTTGCCTCCCATGTCACATAACGGTTCCGGGATTACCGACGTGTACGTCCCGCTAGGGCTGGCGCAAGACTTGCTTCTCTTTATTCAGCTCCAAACTGCAAGACTTGTGACAGAGGACATGTGGTGCGGCATACTTCATAAACTTTCCTATCCGCACCCTCGCGGTAATCCTCGTGTTATGTAAAGTCGCGCGCCCCCAGACT
>JBAYAL010000230.1:0-3834 GCA_041669825.1 Eubacteriales bacterium
AAGGTGAATATGTTGTTTCATTTGCCGGAATGGCACCTGCTGATGATCCGAGATTAACGGTATTGGTAGTTATTGATGGGCTACCTTTTTATGGAGGCGTTGTAGCAGCACCAGTTGTTCAGGCTGTAATGCTAGATTCTCTAAAATATCTTGGGGTAAAACCTGATACAAATGCTCCTTTGTCTCCTGGAACACCCCTTCCTGACCAGATATTTTCTCCAGTAAAGAAAGCAGCCGAAGTTCCGTCAGTTCTGGGGTTAACATTGGCAGAGGGTCAGCTGGAGTTGAAGAAAACTGGTTTTAGCGTTAAGGTAGAAGGAAAAGGGTCAGCTATAATAGATCAGATTCCTCATGGTGATGCTATAGTGGAAGAAGGATCAACTGTGCTTATTTATTTAGGAGAAGAAGTAGGGGAACAAACGTTTGGACAATGGTGGGAGGATATAGATCCTGATATTGAAGCTATTAAAAGTTTTACTAATAGAGTTCCTATTAGCACCAACGAAGATATAAGTGAATAATTATTAACTTGGCAAAAGTGTAATTGTTCTATAAAATAATATACTGTTTATAGGTCTGTAAAGGCAATTGTTTGTTTATAATAAAGGGAAAGAATAACATAGATTTCGTATGATGAATTGACGAAATTCAATTGCCTAATTTGATTAATTTTGCTAATACAAAACAAATAAGAGAGGGTTGATGGGGTTGCAAAAAAATAATAAGTCTATTGCAATGATTATTAAGAATATAGAAGGAGCAGCCTCCAGAGGAAATATGGAAACCATAATAAGTGGAATTAATATTGATTCCAGAATGGTTAGGCCAGGAGATTTGTTTGTCTGTGTACCAGGATTTAATTTTGATGGACACAATTTTGCCGAAAAAGCTGTTGAAGCAGGTGCAGTAGCTTTGTTAGTAGAAAAAAATTTGCCATTGGATGTACCACAGATAAAGGTGGCTAACGTTAGAGCGACAGTTGGAATTATTGCTGCTCAAATGTATGACTATCCTACACAAAAAATAAATTTAACAGGGGTCACAGGAACAAATGGAAAAACTACAGTAACTCATTTAATGGAAAGTATAGCTCATGAATCAGGAGAAAACACGGGGATTATTGGTACCTTAGGGGCGAAAATTAATAGTAGAGAATTGCCTGGAAATCACACAACTCCCGAATCAGTGGATGTTCAAAAATTACTTTCAGAAATGGTTGGTGAGAAGGTTCAGACTGCTGTAATGGAAGTATCCTCACATGCACTCGATCTTGGAAGAGTAAATGGTTGTGATTTTAAGGCGGCAGTATTTACAAACTTATCTCAGGATCATCTCGATTATCATAATGATATGGAAGATTATTTGCGTGCAAAATCCCTTCTTTTTTCCAATATGAAAGGACAAAAGCCAGGACAGTTTTCTGTTCTAAATGCGGATGATAAATCTTATTGTTTTTTAAAAGAAAAATCTGCTTGCAGAGTTGTTACATATGGGATTGAAACTATGGATTGTGATTATCGAGCAGAAAAAATAGAGCTTTCTGACAGGGGAGTAGAATTTGTTGTTGTCTCTCGAACGGGGAATGATAAAATAGTTTATGGTACTCCTGGAAGATTCAGCGTATATAATGCACTAGCTGCTTATGTCTGGGGTGTGGAGTGCGGTTATAAGCATGATATTATTGTCACGGCGCTAAGGGATGTCTATGGGGTGCCAGGAAGATTTCAGAGTATCCGAACCGGACAGCCTTTTCAGGTAATTGTTGATTATGCACATACCCCAGATGGATTAGAGAATGTATTGAGTACAGCCAGTGAGATTACGGAGAAAAGGCTAATTACTGTTTTTGGCTGTGGGGGTGACAGAGACAAGAAAAAACGTCCCCTTATGGCTCAGGCTGCATCGAGATGGAGCGATTACCTTGTAGTTACTTCTGATAATCCTAGGACAGAAGATCCAGATAGTATTATCGCTGACATTTTGCCAGGCATTGAGAAGGTTGATTATGAAATTATACCTGATAGAAGGAAAGCGATTAATATTGCCTGCGCTATGGCGGTAAAAGGTGATACTATAGTGGTTGCGGGAAAAGGACATGAGGATTATCAAATATTGGGAACGGAAAAAATCCATTTTGATGATAGGGAAGAAGTGGAAAAAGCTCTAAGGAGTAATAACTATGTGGAATAGTGGAGAAATAGCTAAGATTGTAAATGGAAGGCTTCATGGTAACGAAAATGTTTCTTTTTGCGGCTGTTCAGTTGATAGCAGAAAGATAACCCCTGGTGAAATATTTATTGCTTTGGCTGGGGAAAAAGTAGACGGGCATGATTTTATAGATAAAGCGTATCAGTCTGGGGCAAATGTTGTTTTGGCAGAGGAAGGGAAAAGTAGTAAATTAGATATGTCTGCTATTCCTGAAGATCGGGCATTAATTCTTGTTGCTAATTCGCTTGACGCTTTTCAAAGATTAGCTAGAGCTTGGAGAGATAAAATTAATCCTGTAGTAATTGGTATAACAGGTAGCAATGGGAAAACTACAACAAAAGATATGGTTGCAGCTGTACTTGGACAAAAATATAAGGTCCATAAGAATGCTGAAAATCATAATACTGATATTGGGCTGCCTATGACAATATTGAAGGCAGATGAAGATACTGAAATTCTGGTTTTAGAAATGGGAATGAGAGGGCTTGGACAAATAAAGACTCTCTGTGAAATTGCGAGACCGGATACTGGGGTTATTACAAACATAGGGACGACACATCTTGAACTTCTTGGTACTTGTGAAAATATTGCTGAGGCAAAATGGGAACTTATTGAGAGTTTGCCTGCTAGTGGTACAGCAGTACTTAATACAGAAGATTTTTGGAGTATTAAAAAATCAGGCAGGATTAATAACCCGATTGTTTTCTATGGTACGAAAGGTGAATATAAAACACCGGATATTTTTGGAGGTAATTTTGTAGTAGTTGGTGAAATGGGTACGTCTTTTGATGTCAATTATAAAAACGAAAAGTTTAGAGGTGAACTCCCTATACCAGGGGAACATAATATACTAGATGCTCTGGCGGCACTTGGTGTAGGAATGGTATATGGAGTTTCTCTGGAAAAAGGTTTGTTAGGACTGAAAAATTTTAAGCTTTCTGGGATGAGGCTTGAAATACTTGATGGGATAGACGAAAGTAGGATTATTAGCGATGTATATAATGCCAATCCTGTATCAATGAAAGCTTCACTTGAGGTTCTAAAAAGTAGGGGCGGAGAAAAAACAGTAGCTGTTCTAGGAGAAATGTATGAATTGGGGGAAGCTGCAGTAAAAGGACATTGTGAAGTTGGGATTGTAGTAGGAGAGTTACAAATATCAGAACTTGTTGTTGTGGGAAAGCTAGCGGAAAACATTGCTCTAGGAGCACTTCAAGCAGGTATGGAAAAAGAACATGTTCATTATTGTAGTAATTGTGAAGAAGCACTTGAAGTAACAAAAATTGTTCTAAAAAAATTAGGAAGTGGGACAAGTGTGCTTGTTAAAGGTTCTAGGGGGATGAAGATGGAAAATATTAGTCTGCCCTTGCAAAAAAAAATGCAGGGTGTATAGATATTAAAATTAAGTTTTTTTTTGTTATTATAATTGTTTAATTAGTTATTTGTTTGGTTATCATTTTTAGTAAGGCTGTGAAGAAAGGAATTAAAATGGCTGAAAATATTTTTATGGCGGCAGGTATTTCGATGTTGGTAAGTTTAGTAGCAGGACCATTTATTATTCCTATTCTACGAGTATTAAAATTCGGGCAAAGTATTCGTTCTGACGGGCCACAGGGACATCTGAAAAAA
>JBAYAL010000231.1:0-3831 GCA_041669825.1 Eubacteriales bacterium
CATTCCCATGGCTAAAGCTCCGTCTGTGCCAGGTCTTAGCTGTAACCACTGTACGGCCCTCACAGCAATCCAAGTCAAACGCGGATCAACTACAATAATTTTGCTGCCTCGCTTCATAACATCTATCATCCAGTGACCAAAAAAACCGTCAGCATTAGATGGGAAAGGATTATGACCCCATACAATAATTGTTTCCGGTACTTTATACTGAGGGTTTTCATAACGATCCGGGAAAAACTGAGAACAGTCAGCAAATACCATATCTCCTATTACGCATCCTAACGCTGCCATTCTTGGTAAATAACAGGAATTACCTGCAAACATCATGCCACCATGGTTAGGACTACCAAAGGAATATGCCAGTCTGCTAAGTTGAAATATATCTCTACCCGTCCCCTGCGCAAAGAAAACTGACTCAGGGCCATATTTTTCTTTAATACAATTAAACTTCTCTTCTATTAAATTATAAGCCTCATCCCAGGAAATTCTTTCCCATTTATTTTCTCCTCTTTCACCTACACGCTTCATCGGATACTGTAGTCTATCCTTATGATAAACCACATCTTTTACAGAAAGACACCTGGCACATAATCTTCCCTGATTATAGGGGTTTTCAGGGTCACCTTCTACTTTTACAAGTTTTCCGTCTTTTACATACTGCAGGACACCACAGTTAATGTGACAACCAGGACCTGTCCTAGCGTTACCCCTGATAACCGTATATCCATCTTCTTCCCATGTCCATGGACGTTCCGTCATTATCTATCATCCTCTCTGTCGTTATTAATTTGTGAGTAACATTATTCCAGCTAATTCAGTTCCACCTCCAATGACAAGAGATTTATACCTACTCTGAATATGGTAATGCAATTATAATGCCAGCAGCTGAAAAAGCAGAGAATAGGTATATACCCTGCTTTTTATAGTAAAGATTGTTTTTTACTTTTATCAGATTTCATATTATGAAATACCATTTCATAATGTGAACTATTTATCGATATATTAAGTAACGTTTATTACTAGTGCAAAAATCATGCATAAAAAAAATTTCTAATATTTCAATTATTATATCTGAAGTTTCGCACCCCTAAAACGTAGTTTTTTAGGGGAGAATTAAAAAATTAATATCTAAATTATTGTTAATTAACTCAAATTTTGCGACCCATAATTGGCATTAAAACCCTGATGTAAGCTGGCTGAATGGCAATAAAATACCTTACTTGACATAGAATTTCATCAGGTATCTTTTTGGGTATTGTTCCTAGTATTTCTGTTGCGAAAAGCATTAATTGCTTTATAGCAGTTTCGTACTCAATATCTTGTTGTCATTGCAGAACAGATAAAAGATTTCTCCGTAACTACGTGAATCCTGATTGTGTCGCCGTTCCCATTCAAGAAGTATATACCTTACGAAAACAATCGTAGTATGCGCTATGAGCATGTCATAGCTTCTGCCTTGGAACTCTGAACCTAGTTTCAAAAGGGATTTGGCGCTCTTAAAAAATATTTCTATGCTCAATCTCATGCCATAGATACGAATAGTTGGATTTTGGAGAAATCTGTAATAGGTATCTTTACCAGGCATATTCAGTCCGCGTTTACTGCCAAAAAATTATTCATTTTCTTGCCAAAAAAGGCCAGTGAAAAGATGAACTCGAAAATATACTGAACGCTTACGCCACAAGCTTTACGGATATTCGATGCATGAAGTAGTTGATTGATCTTTATAATCTTAAATAGTTTTGATAATTCAGAAATGACCTTTGCAGATGGATCGTTTTGTTGTAACATTGACCTGTGCATATTTGCTTTTATCTCTGATTCACAAGATAACCACAACCTACAAATTGCAATAAGTGTGCCAAACAAAAAAGCCCTTTTTATGGGCCTTTTTTTTGCAATAAGCAAATTATTAGTATGATAATTTACTTAATCAATTATTTTTTTAGCAATTACTTTTAAGCTTGTAACCAATATTATCCACATATTAAACTGAGTCAATATCTAATACCAATTCTTTATAGTTCTGCATCCTTCACAGCTTTTGTGTTCTGTTTAACTTTATTCAGAACACAAATTAATTTCTTTATAATGCTAGCAATGCTGAGGCGAGTTATTCTCAACAAGTATTATGATTATAACCGCATGATTTATTTGGAATATTTCACTTACATTTTTTACATTATTGATTTAGGCTTGCTTCCTTATTTTTCATTTCTTCCGACCCAACTTCCGGTTGAGTATTGTGTATCATTAAATAAGAAAGCGCAGCCAATATTCCTAAAACCGTAACTGCACATATAATACTGAAGAAACCAATAATTACAGTAAAATTTCCGGACAGTGCTGCCAATGTACCCTGAAATACTGCCTCTCCTGCATCTGGAATTAGAACAAGCATTCCGGCCCCACCCCACCCGGTAAGTATTGACATTATGCCCATAGCCGCCATAATCGCACCTATTGTTAATCCTAGAATAAGTATTTTCGGGACTCCAAGCTTAGTAAACATCAATAGCAACTGAAAAATAGTACAAACAACTCCGGCCAATAAAAATGCATTTACATAACTCATCTTTGTCATCCTTTCCTTTGTATCTATACCAAATAATATGTGATTACACCTACTCCAATAGATAAAACAGATCCTATCCCAACAACTATAACTACTAGCATCAATCCTGATTTTATTGCTTTACCTATAGGTTCACCAGCACTTCTGGTCCTAACTATGGCTCCTGCTATTGCAGCTGCTAACCCACTAAAGGGTAAAATCGCTCCAAAACCAGCAACAGCCTCTAACTTTTGGTATAGTCCCAATGTAAACAAAATTGCGCCGATTAATCCCATAGAAACGAGCAATAATGTAATTAGCATGGGTGAATCCGGACCTAATAATCCGATATATATAGTAAAAAGAACTTGACCTAATACACCTAATACACCGCCGACTATAAAAGTATTCAGTAAATTTTTAAGTACTGCCATAGTTTTTCACTACCTTTCACTTTTTAATGCTTTTCCAATCCCCTATGCAAGGTTTTCTTTTTGCTGAATGATTAACAAACCTGCAAAAATCATATCAATATCCCGTGGCTTCATATCTTCCTTTTTGTTCTCTTTACTTTAATGAAGCGACCAAATTCAATTCTAATTATTTTTTTATCTTTGTCCTTCACTCCGCAAACATATGCACCAATTTCAAAGCCAGATCAGTTCAGTATTCTTAGTTAGATTTTTCTTTTCTGTTTTTACTCTGTGCTATTTATAATCCCCCCTTACTCTCCGATAAATATTTTACAAATCAGATATTTTAGTTAAATAATTTAATTTATCTCATTTTCTTCGTTTACCTCCTTCTGTATCTGATTCCGTAAAATAAGTACAAACTGTAAATTGCAATAATCATGCCAAAAGAAAAGCCCTTTTTATCGGCTTCTGTACAATATTTAAATTATGTTGTTGCCAAAACAGTAATGATATTACTGTTTTGGCAACAACATAATTATTTACTCTTTTCAGTACTTCCAGTAAAAGTCAGGGTTTCTTATGTAATAATTCTAATAATATTTCTCTAGAGAATAAAATATAATGACTCAAGAGCACTTAATCTGTGGCCCTTGTCAAGGTCAATTTTAAAAAGACCTATGCAATATTTAGAAATTATAAAATATACCCTATAGAGCAGACTTTTTTTGATTGTCTACTCTATAGGGTAAATTTTATATCTTCTGCAAACAAAAATAATTTAATCTTATACGCCTCAGTAGTTTGAAGTGCTTTTTAAATTTTACATGTATGTCTATTTCATTTTCACATTAAGATGGTTTA
>JBAYAL010000232.1:0-3829 GCA_041669825.1 Eubacteriales bacterium
AATTTTGATATTAGAGCACTATCGGGAGCGACAGACAGTATAGCGATAATATCTAATACAGCAATGACAGTAACAGCAGAGAATTTTGATATTAGAGCACTATCGGGAGCGACAGACAGTATACTACTTTCCTCACGGTTGTTTACGGAAAGCTATACTACAGTATCAGGTGTTACTGACTCAGCAGGAATATTAATTCAAAATACAGGAGAACAAAGTGAATATTCCTTCTATGTGTTCAATACTGGGTCAAATACCTTTACAGTACAATTGCAAATTAGCCCTGTAACTACTGAAAGCTATTTTGTAGACGATATTAGCGGGGCAGAGGTTTTGAGTGCAGGAGAAAAGATTACACTTGTTGCAGCTGAATATTTACAATATACGAGATTGTTCTACGATACCAGTGGTGTAACATGTACCTTTGAAGTATACTACAATGCACATGTTTAATTGGTAACTGATATTTAAATTTAACTATTAATAAGAAACACTTCTGGCATAAGTTCAGAAGTGTTTTTTTTGTAAGATATATTAATACTAGGTTGAATTTTAAGATTGTAGAGATAAACTGTCCTTATAAAACAGATTATTAAATGATGAATTTTTATTAGGAAAATAGCATCCTGTCGGTATTAAGATTAGCCCCACTTGCTTGTTCAAACATTTTCATTAGTTGGGCAATTTTAACATTCTTTCTTTCTTCACCTTTAATATCTAAAATAATATTTCCTTCATGCATCATTATTGTTCTGTTTCCTACGCTGAGTGCGTGTTCGAGATTATGAGTTATCATTATCGTTGTTTGATGAGTTGCCTCCGCTACGTTACAAGTAAGATTAAGCACTTTTTCAGCTGTCTTTGGATCTAGAGCAGCTGTATGTTCATCAAGAAGAAGTAATTTTGGTTCTTTAAAAGTAGCCATTAAGAGGGTTAGTGCTTGTCTTTGTCCTCCAGATAGCAGACTGACTCTAGCAGATAATCTGTCTTCCAGTCCTAAATCTAATTTTTTTAGTTCCTCGCAGAAAAAAGTTCGTTCTCTTTGTTTTATTGCCCATCTTAAACGGCGTTTTTCTCCTCGTTTTAGAGCCATTACTAGGTTTTCTTCAATCTTCATGGAAGCAGCTGTTCCAGACATTGGATCTTGAAAAACACGGCTAATAAAATTAGCTCTTTTATGTTGCGGAAATTTTGTAACATCTTTATTGTCAATAATTATTTTACCGCAATCCACAGGGAAATTTCCGGCAATAGCATTAAGTAGTGTGGACTTTCCAGCTCCATTGCTACCGATTACTGTAATGAATTCTCCTCTTTCCATTTTAAGTGAAACTGATTTAAGGGCTGTATTCTCGTTTATAGATCCTTTATTAAAAGTTTTAGAAATATTTTCTATTTTTAGCATTGTTTTCTACTCCTTATCTTTTTCTTTGTGTAAAGGAGTTAACTTATTTTGAATTTTTTCATATATAGGAGTTAATTTATTTTTAATTTGTGGAGAGATTAAGGCAATTATTACAATTAGGGCAGTGATAAGTTTTAAGTCAGTAGCTCTTAGACCAAGTTGCAAGACAATAGCAATAATTATTCTGTATATAACTCCTCCGCACAAAACGGCAAGCACAGTTCTTCCAATAGAAGAAGTGCCAATTAGGACTTCTCCAATAATTACAGATGCTAAGCCAATAACAATTATCCCGATTCCCATACTGACGTCAGCAAAAAGTTGGTTTTGTGCTACATAACTCCCTGAAAAAGCAATAAGTCCATTGGAAATTGCCAGTCCTGATATTTTCATAATATCAGTATTTACACCTTGGCTACGAATCATTATTTCATTGTCACCAGTTGCACGTAAGGCTAATCCTAATTCTGTTTCTAGAAAAAAATAAATTATTAATCCAATAATGGAGACTGTTATTATACTTAGTATGATGACACTGTATTCTTCCATATGAGTAAAAGTAGAAAAATCCGAAAAAATGGTTCTCATTCTAAGAAGTGAAATATTTGCCTTTCCCATTACTCTTAGATTAATTGAGTATAAGGCTATCATTGTTAATATGCCAGATAATAGGGGAGTTATTTTAAATTTGGTATGCAAAATACCAGTAAATGTTCCTGCTAGGCAACCAGCAAAAAAAGCAATTAAAGTTGCAAGCCAGGGGTTGAAACCAGAAGTAATTAAAGAAGCAGCAGTAGCAGCTCCAAGTGTGAAGCTGCTATCTGCTGTTAAATCAGCATAGTTTAGTATTCTAAAAGATAAATATACACCTAGAACCATAAGAGAGTACATAAGTCCCTGCTCTAGGGTACCAAGTATTACTATTGAGGACATGTGTTTACACCTCTGAAAATTATTACGATTAAATCATATAATGTTTTAAAGATCTTTTGGTATTTCTATGCCTAGTAAACTAGCAGTTTCCTTGTTAATTACAGTATCAAAATCCTTTTGGCTTTCTATTGGCATATTTTGTGGTGTTTCTCCGTTTAAAATTCTAATTGCCATTTCACCAGTTTGTTTGCCTAGATTTTCATAATTGATTCCTATAGTAGCTAGTCCGCCAGCATCTACAACACTGCTTTCACCTGAAATAAGAGGAATATTGTTTGCATTTGCGACTTGAATAACAGATTCTTTTGCAGATACGACAGTATTATCTGTAGGTACATAAATTGCGTCAACTTTGCCAATAAATGATTGTGCGGCTTGAAGAACATCAGCGCTGGTATAAGCAGTCGCTTCCAGTATTTCTAGGTCCATTTTTAAGGCAACTTCTTTGGCAATATCAACTTGGACTTGGGAATTTACTTCTCCTGCATTAAAAACGATACCAACTTTTTTAACATTAGGAACAAGTTTTTTTAGGAGTTCAAACTGTTCCTGGATGGGGTTCATATCAGTGGTTCCAGTGACGTTTGTTCCTGGTTCTTCAAGGCTGTTTACCAGTTTTGCCACTACAGGATCAGTAACTGCAGTAATTAGGATAGGAATTTCAGAATCTGCAGCTGCCATTGCCTGAGCAGAAGGGGTAGCAATTGCTAAAATAAGATCAGGTTTTTCTGAAGCAAATTTTTGAGCAATAGACTGCAAAACAGATTGATCGCCTTGGGCATTTTGATAATCAACTATAAGATTTTTCCCCTCTTCATAACCATTAGCTTTGAGAGTTTCTAAAAAACCTTCCCTAGCAGAGTCAAGGGCGGGGTGTTCGACAATCTGAATTATTCCTAGTGTTATGGTATCATCTGATTGTGTATTAGTATTTGAGCAACCTGCTATACCAATAATAAGAATAGATAATAAAATAATTAATGCTTTTTTCATCAGAGACCTCCTAATTATTATTTGTATAATAAAAAAATTAACTCTATGATTCCATAATAAAATCATAAGATAAAATCTTTTAATAGTGATATTTTGCTAAAAAAACAATTTGATTTACAGTTAATTCTTTCAGCTAAAAATCCCTATTTCCTAATGTTATTACGATCAATATTTATTGTCAACATTAGAGAGGAATATAAAATAATTATGATTAATAAGATATGAGATATTATGGAAATAATGTAACAAAATTTACTTGAACACATAATATATAAATGTAGTAACCAATAAATGGAAATATGGAGGGGATATTATGGGCATGGCAGGTGCGCAAGCGTGTGGAGTATCATGTGGAGTATCGTGTGGAGGCGGAAGTAATTGTCTTTGTGGAATTGCAATAGTAGCAATAATCATTCTGCTTCTTATCGCAATGGGTATTGTTTTTTAATTTCTTACACTAAAAGTATGTAAAGAAAGGTGATAAACATGTACGCATAT
>JBAYAL010000233.1:0-3815 GCA_041669825.1 Eubacteriales bacterium
TAAGAACAGCCGGAATTTCAGATATTCGCAGATTTGCAGGACAGGATAGATACGAAACCTCAGTCAAAATAGCTCAGGAGATATCTAGTAAAACTGCAGTACTCGCGACAGGGCTTGATTTTCCTGACGCTCTATCTATTTCCGTACCAGCTGCACAGCTCGGCATGCCGATTTTACTTACACGCCAAAATACCTTACCTGAAACAGTAAATGAATATCTACTTAATGGGTCAGTAACAAAGACCTATCTTATAGGCGGTGAAGGAGTAATCAGCAAGGATGTAGCAGATTCTGTTCCAGCCCCGTGTAGGCTTAGCGGCGCAAACCGCTATCTTACTAATATTTCCATCATTAAAAATTTTGAAAGCGGACTAGATTTTAAAAAGATTTATGTTGCTGATGGTGGTGGACCACGTGGCAATGAATTTGCTGATGCATTGGCCGGAGCTGTTTTAGCAGCTAAGACAAATTCGCCTTTGATATTAGCTGATAACACTTTACCCACAACAACAGGAACTTATTTTTTACCAAAGATAAATACTACTACCCAAGTTGTTGGCCTTGGCGGGGAAAACGCAGTTCCTATGTCACTCCTACAAAGCATTCCCAATTTACTAATTACAAAAGAAGGAACTTTAAATATAACTCCGACCAGATTGACAACTGGGAAAACTACAACCTTTACCTTGACCTATACATTAGAAGAAAACTTTTCCAATGGTACCCTTGAATTTGTTTTTCCAGGCGGGTTCACTGTAGTACAAGGGCAATACTTGGTAAACGCAAAAACAAATTCTTTATCATATTCGAATAAAGAATTATCAGACTCAGGCCTCATATTAACAGTCTCAGGAATCAACGGTAAATCTGGGGGAAAGATTGATATTTCGCTTGTTGATAAAAAAATTCCTATGATTGGAAATTATAAATTTAAAGTTTTAGCTGATTCCGATGGTCTAGCCACTACAAAATTGCCTAATTCAGGATCTGTTAATGCTACAAAATCATTAATAGTTAATTCCCCAGAGTTGAAAGCAATTAGTGTACAATTGATCAAAAATAACCGTTCTTATAGTTCACTTAATCCAGTAGGATTCGTAATTCATTCAACCGCTACTCCTGGAGCAACTGCCCAATCTATATATAACTATTTCAATTCCGCTTATAGGGCAGCTTCAGCCCATTATACTACAGACTGGAATGAGCTTGTGCAATTAATCCCCGAGAATGAAGTAGCTTGGCATGCTGGCAAAACTGCCAACAGTCGCTATCTATCTATTGAGATGTGCGAACCTGAGGGCACTAATCCTCAGGAATTCCAAAAAGTATGGGATCA
Organism: Eubacteriales bacterium; assembly: GCA_041669825.1. GTDB lineage: Bacteria > Bacillota > Desulfitobacteriia > Desulfitobacteriales > Syntrophobotulaceae > JBAYAL01. The sequence goes on from JBAYAL010000233.1 coordinate 1,337, forward strand.
TACTGTCTTGCTAGTAGCAGATGCTTGTGTACGCTATAATTGGGATGTAAAGACTAATGTATTCAGTCACTATACGATTTCCTATACCTATAAAGAAACTGACCACACTGATCCAATTGGTTTCCTTGCAAAATACAATCGAACTTGGGATCAACTACTTCAAGCTATTGATGCTAAAGTCAAAGAACTTAGCTAACACCACAAAAACTTATGCAAAATGGCCACTATAAAACTGACTGGCCATTTTTATAGCGCAATAAATATTAGAATTACTCAGAGCTTCAAACTGAAAGCCGTAAGTTCTTACTGATCTTGATGACACAAATAATATATCATAGTATAATAAAATTAATTAACAGTAAACTTATTATTAGCTTTTATAAGCATCTGAAGGAGCAAGAATTGAAAGTTTTACTAATTTATAATCCTTGTGCAGGAAATGGAAATTTTAAAAATCATCTTGATAAAATTATAAAAGATGTTCAAGATAATGGCTTTTATTTAATACCATATAGAATCAGCTCTACGGAAGATACGGAAAAGATTCTTTTAGGTATTAATCTAAACAGCTTCAACAGGATATGGATTGCCGGTGGTGACGGAACTATTCATCAGGTTATTAATTGCCTTTTACGTCATAATTGTGAAATTCCAATCGGTATATTTCCCGTCGGAACTGCAAACGATTTTGCCTATTACTTTGGCTTTCCTAATTCAATTAGCAAAATTACAAAAATATTGCTACGCGATAATTATACCTATTGTGATATTGGCAATGCCAACGGTAAGTATTTTTTAAATGTTGCCAGTCTGGGTTCATTTACTAATATAAGTCAAAAAACAGATAAAAGGTTCAAAAACAGTTTAGGTGTTCTTGCCTACTATCTAAAAGGTACGGAAGAATTATCCCATTTAAAACCTGTAAAAGTACGTATTCAAAGCAATGAAATGAACTTTGATGACGAATTATATTTCATGCTAATTATGAATGGCAAATCAGTAGGTGGATTCAGGAAAATAGCACCGTTAGCATCATTAAATGATGGCTTGCTCGATGTATATATCTTTAGAAGATGCCCTATACTTGAATTACTTCCACTCTTAATTAAGGTTGCCAACGGGTATCATGACAAAAGTCGTTATGTTGATTTTTTTCAGACGAAAGAGATGCAAATAGACTGTTCTGAAATGGCGGGAACTGATATGGACGGTGAAAAAGGATTTGATTTTCCATTAAAGATTTCAGTTGAACCCAAAAGATTAAAAATACTAACTGATTAAATCTGATAACTATTTCTAAACTGGGGCAATTTTTTGTTCCAGTTTTTTAAATATCTTAGTATCCTTGACTCAAAATATAGAAGAAATTACTTCATTAAACAAAATTGGCTAACTAAGTCTACCATCACTTTTGATATACCAATTACCTTCTATCTGTAGTATACTTTTAAAGGAAAAATGATTTTAAGCCAAAAAAAAAGTTGTAAAATTATTTACAGCAAAGCTATAATTCTTAAAAGTCAGCACAGGCTTTTTAGCTTGTCCTTGCCATTTACTAAGGACAAGTTTTATAATTTACTACAAAAAATTATTGAACAGAATATGTTCCAGATTAGGGAGGAAAACACATGGTGCAAGAATTATTAATGGGGAATCAAGCTATTGCAATGGGGGCCATACATGCCGGAGTTGGAGTTGTGACAGGGTACCCTGGAACTCCTTCCACCGAAATTCTAGAAACAATTGCCCAAAAGAACCCTGGAAATATATACATAGAATGGTCCGTAAACGAAAAATCAGCCTTGGAAGTTGCGGCAGGTGCAGCCTATGCCGGAGTCAGAACTTTAGTAACCATGAAACAAGTCGGACTAAATGTTGCCTCTGACCCGCTAATGAGTCTAGCATATATCGGAGTAGAAGGGGGAATGGTCATTGTCGTAGCCGACGATCCTGGACCAATTTCTTCCCAAACAGAGCAAGACACCCGCCAATTTGCTATTTTTTCCAAATTACCTATCTTTGACCCTTCATCACCAGAAGAGGCATACCTGATGATTGGAGATGCTTTTACCTGTTCGGAAAAATATAAAACTCCAGTATTATTTCGTCCTACCACTAGAGTCTGTCATAGCAGTGCTTCTTTGACCCTTGATAAAACCCAGCCTGATATAAAAGTGGAAGGCTTTCACAAAGACCCTAAATGGACAATTTTTCCCCGTCTTTCATATCAAAATCATTTGAGAATTGAAAAACAACAGCCAATTATGGGGGAAGACTTTTCGACCTATGCCTATAACTCTATTGTTGGCAACGGCAAAAAAGGAATTGCCACAGGCGGAATCAGTTACGCCTATACACATGAATCCTTATCTTCCCTAAAAAGAGAATTTATTCAAGAAAACAATTACAAATTATTCAAGGTTTCAACCCCACATCCCTTTCCTGAAAAACTTGCCCTGGAATTTCTAACAGACCTAGA
>JBAYAL010000234.1:0-3808 GCA_041669825.1 Eubacteriales bacterium
ATTAACATGACAGAGGTTGAAAAGAAAAATAATATTGTTGATATTTGGAGAAAATTCATTATTGAAGGTAATATTGATGAAGGTGAACTTCGTCAGGAAATTGCATATTCTTGGGAAAGGTGTTATGAAGCAAAAGTAGATCCTTATCTTGGAGTTAGTAACCTGATTTTAGATGAACATGAACTTAGTAGCTTAATATGTAAAAAAAACAATCTTATTATTGTTGCCAGATATTTCATGAACAATCTTTATAAATTTGTAAAAGGATCAGGATTTATCGTGCTACTTTCAGATGAGCGAGGATATATTATGGAATGTATGGGTGACAGTGAGACAATGAATAATGCGGCCGAACTGAATTTGAGTAAAGGTTGTAGCTGGTTAGAAGAAGTAGTGGGAACTAATGGAATAGGAACTGCATTGGTTTCTCAAAAACCAGTTCAGATTTCAGGCGCGGAGCATTATTGTCAACAAGTGCAAAAGTGGACTTGTTCTGCTGCGCCAATTTGTAATAGCAGTAGGAAAATAATTGGTGTTCTTCAAATGTCAGGTCCTTCTAATAAGACACATCAACATACCTTAGGAATGGTTGTGGCAGCAGTTCAAGCAATAGAAAAGCAACTTAAGATACAACAAAATAATAATGAATTAACAGTACTTAATAATCGTTTAAATAATATTATACAAACAGTATCTGATGGCATAATCGTTATTGATAGAACAGGAATTATTGAACAAGTCAATTCAGTAGCTGCCAAAATTATGTTAAAAAATGAACAAGAAATAATAGGAAATTCAATTACTAATTACATAGAGAAACTACCTTTAAATGAATTTTTAAACTATGGAAAATCCTATAAAGATCTAGAATTATTTGTTAATACTAAAAATGGAACTTCTCTCTGCTTATTTTCTGGAAAATCTATTATAGATGAGGAAGGGATTAGTACTGGTGGAGTTATATTTATTAAACCTTTAAAAAACATCATTAATAGATTTAGCGGTGCAAACGCAACATTTGAATTTAAAGATATTATTGGAGAAAGTAGACAAATAAAAGATGCTGTAAACATTGCTAAAATGGCTGCCAACAATACTAGTAATGTTTTGTTGCTTGGAGAAAGTGGAACAGGAAAAGAAATATTTGCTCAATCTATTCATAACCAATGTTCTAGGAAAAATGGACCATTTATAGCTGTAAATTGTGGTGCTATACCACGTGAACTAATTGCCAGTGAGTTATTCGGATATGAATCAGGAGCATTTACTGGGGCTAGACCTGGAGGTAAACCGGGAAAATTCGAACTGGCTTCAGGCGGAACTTTATTTTTGGATGAAATAGGTGATATGCCTTTAGACCAGCAAGTTGCTTTATTGAGGGTTCTGCAAGAAAAAAAAATAGTTCGCATAGGTGGAGAGAAAGTAATAGATATAAATGTAAGAATTATATGTGCCAGTAATAAGGATTTAAAATCAGAGCTTTTAAAAGGAAACTTCAGGGAGGATCTTTTTTACAGATTAAATGTAATTGCTATTAGACTTCCCTCTTTACGCAGTAGGCGAGAGGATATACCTCTTTTATTTAGTTTTCTACTTAATCAATTATGTACTAAAAGGGGAATAACCTTTAATTATATTCATCCTAAAGTACTATTTTACCTACAAGAATATAATTGGCCTGGAAATGTACGAGAATTTCAAAATGTTTTGGAAAGAATGATTAATATTACAACAGGGGAAAGTATTGAATTGGAGCATTTACCGGAAGAACTTATAAATGCCTCTACGAGTAATTCTAATCAGGAAGAACATTTGAATTATTCAAATAAGGTAAATATGAATGAAATAATGCAAATAAAAGAAACAATTAAGGAAAATGAGCGCAAAGAAATAATTAAATATCTAAGTGCCTGTAATGGTAACATAAGTAAATCAGCTAAAGAAATGGGAATATCCAGAAACACTTTCTACAAAAAAATGAAAAAATTTGATATAGTAATTAGATAAAAAGGGCTAAAGAGTATTTTTCTATAAAACAAAACAACCATACTGTAAGAAAATTACAATATGGTTGTTCTGTTTTAACTAATATTTCTTTTTATATCTCGATATTATGAAGGTTCCAAATAATAATATGATAATTAGTAATATTGAAATAATTGTTGTATTGTTAATTAAGTTATTTGTGCCTGTGACCTGTTGTGAATCTCCTGCGGTCTGGTTAGAATTAGGATTTTGGTTGTTCTGATCGACCCTTGCACCTGGCATTTTATTTGAAAAAGAACTAAGCATTTCTATTTGATCTTCTGTCAAACCAATTTCCAAAAGTTTTGTTTTTTGTTCTTCAGTCAAATTGCTGGTATCCGAACCTTGAAGAATTTCCATAGCTTTTTCAATCAATTCACGGTCTGGCATATCAAACTTTTGATCGTTAATATTGGGCTGAGTATTTTGATTATCATTTGTATTTGTATTTGTATTTGTATCTCCTACGCCCTTCATATTTCGATTACCACCACCACCACCGCCTACGGACCCTAAATCACTAAAGTTTAGTGTTCCAGGAGATAAGAGGGCTTCAGGATTAAGTTCCTGCTCAGATGTTGTGGAAGGAATTGATCCATTAAGCTGGCCTTTGATGCTTTCTGCTCTTAATTCTCCTAACTGGAGTAGGGCAGGAACTGCTTTCTCATATTCTTCATACGTACAAAAAGCACTTGGATCATTTTTTACATACTCGTTGATTAAATTATCAAGCTTAGTTATTGTATTTTCATACTGTCCACTCTCAATGTAGCCTGTTACAATTTCGTTGAGATAGGAATGGTATTTTTCTAGATATTCCTCGTTCTCCAATAATTTTGCAATAAGAGGACGCTCAGCTAGTTCCACGCCGCTAACAGGTGTATCTATTGGAAAGTTAATAACACTTTCAGCACTGGCACTCTGAAAACCTCCAAAAGATTGATTATAATCCCAGGGTAATATTGATATTTTTCCATCTTTTTCATATACATAATAATTTTGGCACATATTGGATGAATAACTATCTAGATTGACAACAAAGGTATGAGCGGCTAAATAGCGCAGAATTTTATCTATATCGAAATACTCTTCTAACTCTGTTCCCTCAGATAGATTTTTAAGTGCAGTAATTACTCGTTGTTGGTCATCTTCATCACTGTCTCCTACTGCATTACCAAATATTGAGGAATAACTGCTACTATCTTCATCAATGTATTGAAGATCTGCACCATTTTTACTGCTCCCACCCGCATCATTACCAGGAGCCATCATAGCTGGAGGTTGTGCATCTGTCTGCTGGTTATCATTTGGAATGTTTCCACCCGCATCATTACCAGGAGCCATCATAGCTGGGGGTTGTGCATCTGTCTGCTGATCATCATTTGGAATTGCTTGCCCATTGGCCTGAGGTATTGCTTGATCCTGTGTATTATCAGCAACTAGTTTATCTTTATCTCCGCCCATGCCCCCCCCTGCATTTGCGCCTTTAACACTATAGAGGTTACCTGTAATATCATCATAGGTTCTATCAAGAAAACTTTCATTATATGCTTCTACAGCGAGATAAAGGCCCCAGGTTTCACCATTGACACTTACATTAGTGAATGTTTCAAGAGGGGAATCAACACCAATATAATTCATAATGTCATAGGATAAATATTCTTTCATATAGGAGTTATCAGAGTAACAATTATTTATTACGAAGGTATCAAGCCCAAAACAAGTTTGATCTTTTGTATATTCATCAAATTTTAATCTAAAACTAAATCGATCTGTTGTGTTG
>JBAYAL010000235.1:0-3800 GCA_041669825.1 Eubacteriales bacterium
CTTTTTATTCAAGACCAGAAAATACTAATATAAATTGTACTTTTGATAATAACGAATACAATTCTAACGAATGGATAATGCGTTCTAGACCGTATATGAACAACTATTTGAATGGAATGTATGTTAATGACGGAAAACTTGTATTTAATAATGTAGCTGGAGATACTAGTTTTTCTACTCTTTATAAATATTCTGATTTTGAATTTGAAATGGATATAACAGACATAAGAAGAGAACCAGTCATCGATTCTGATGGAAACATAATATATCCAGTAAGTTCATGGATAGGTTTTATGTTCGGTTCTCCATTAAATAATGAGAATTTTGGTAATCAAGTAGGAAGATATCCATTAATTGGTTTTGAAGCACCTATTGATCAAAAAACTTGGGAAAGAGAAAAATTAGATAATGGAAAGAATGCACCAACAAGAATGTTTATTCTTGGTGGGGGTCTTGATAATGGAAATATTCCACTTCCTTCAACATTTGATTTTTGGGAACCAAAATTCGAAGGCACAGATGTTAAAGTTAAAATTAAAGTTGTAGATAATCTGTTAAATATTTATTTAAGCTATGAAGGAGTACCAGAAACTTTAGTTTATTCAAACACTATGAAAACATCCTTTGAAGGTTATGTTTATATTTATGGAATGGGCAATTCTTATTATGTTCCTGAAATAAGTTTAGGCGCAAGTTGTGGGAATTTTGCTGTAGATAATATTAAAATAACAAATTTAGATAAGGATGGTAATATAATTGAAAGCGAATATGTTTCAAATAAAGGTGAAGAACCAATTGACTATCCTTATGTTGACAAAAATGATGATGAAGAATATTTACTTAAAGAGATAGATGGAAAAGGTTGTAGTTCAAACAACAAAACTAGTATTATTTTTGTTTTTAGTTGTGTATCTTTAATTTATCTTGCTGTAAAAATAAATTTTAAAGGAGCTTAAATATGAAAAAAATAATAACTATAAGTTTAATTTTTTTACTAACATTTTTCTTTACAGGTTGTACAATGGAAGTAAATGATGCTGAAATTAGAGAAATTAAAAAAAGTCCGACTTATTATTTTGATATTCTAGGTGAAAATGAAATGCCTATTGGAGGATATATAGGACCTACTGCAAGTTTTGGACATGATGGCAATTACTGTGAAACTCAAATTACAGATTTTCATTATAAGCAAATGAGTGAAGCTGGTTTGAACTTTACAATGGGTATGAAAGAAGACTTTAATATAAATAGGCAAAATATTATTGATAGTCTTGTACATGCAGGCAATAATGGAGTTATGTACTTTGTAAAAGATAGTTATCTTTTTGATTTGTATAATGGTAAATCACCTATATCTAAAGAAGATTTTGAACAAAGAATTGAAGCATATAATAATTATAATGCATTTGCTGGCTTAGTAGGCAGAGATGAACCTTTTGGAAACGACTTAGCTTTATGCAAAGAAGTACAAGATGTGTTTAAAGAAGTTTTTTCTGCGGAAGAATCAACCGCTTTATATTTTAATTCCTTGTCGTATCAATGTCCCAAAGTTTGGTTGGGCGGTGGAACAGATGGCTCTATATCCGATTGGACATTGGAAAAATATTTAGATGAATATTTTAAAAATATAAATGGAATGAAATTTTATAGTTATGATTTATATCCGTTTGTAGGAAAAGAAGATTCTATTAAACCAGATTACTTTAAAAATCTTGTCCTAGTACGAGAATATGCAAGTAAATACAATGTACCTTTTTTCACTTTCATTCAAGCAGGTGGAAATTTAGATAATGACTCAAATTGGAGAACACCTACTGAAGGCGAAATGTTATGGCAGATTAATACTTCAATTGCTTTTGGAGCAAAAGGTTATCAATTTTTTACTTATAATACACCTCCTGAATTTCCATTTTCTACATTAGAAAATATGGGATTAGTAAATAGATATGGTAAAAAAACTCCGATGTATTATTATGCTCAAAAAGCAAATAATCAAATAAAAGCTTGCGACGATAAGTTGATGCAAAGTGCATTAGAAGGTGTTATTGTTACTGATAAATCTCCTGCTTCTATTCCAGAAAATATAATTTTAAATAATTATTATGAATTACAAGGAGTTTCAGGAGATGCAAATATAGTTGGTTGTTTTAATTATCTTGGTAAAACAGCATTATATGTAGTAAATAACTCGTTGACGAAAGATAAAGCAAAAATATCGCTTAATTTTGATAGTAATTATAGTTATGAAGTTATTCAAAGAGCTACAAGCAGAAATATAAGTGGAAAAAATATTACATTAACTTTAGCACCAGGCGAAGGTGCAATGGTAATATTAAAATAAAATTTTTTAAAATTGATATTTCAAATAAAAGTATAAAAGGAGAAAAAATGAACAAGTTTACAAGTATTATTTTAAGTTTGATGTTTTTTATAATATCGTTTGGAACAATTTTAATCTTAAATCAAGATAGCATTGTTAATGCTGAAATTGTTCAATCAAACGAAGTAAAGTTTCATTTTCTAGATGTAAACTCGTTACCTTTAGGTAATTCGATAATTGGAAGTGCTGATTGCATTATTATCGAAGATAATGGAAAAGTAACGATAATAGATGCTGGAGAAATCTATAATGTTTCAATCAATAAAATCATTGACTATATTGATAATTTAGGTTTAAAGAAGATAGACAATTTATTTTTAACTCACCCTCATAGTGATCATGGTGGCGGAATGCCTGCTATTATAAAAAATTATGATATAGGTTCTGTCTATTTAAAACCTATGGATTGGACAACAATGAGACAAAGTGAAATTGTTGGGAGAACAAGAGAAATTTATGATGATGTTTATCTGTCAGCAAAAAGAAAGTTAAATTCTGATGGAACTATAGTTAATATTGTTATTCCTGATACTGAACAGCAAAAAATAGTTGTTAATGAAAATAGCTATTTTGAAATTTTTAATTGTACTGAACCATTTGAAAAAAATATTCCTCAAGCGGAATTTAATGATTATAGTATGGTTGTAAAATATACTCATAAAAACATTTCGGCTTTACTTATGGGCGATATAAATAGGGCTTACGAACATGTATTATTAGGAAAAGTAGGAGAATGTAAAATATTTAAAGCATCACATCATGGAACAACAGGGTCAAATTCTAGTGATGCATTATACAATGAAATTAAAGCAGAAATTGGTATTATCTCAGGTACTTATGGAAATACGCAAATATGGCCAGAATGGGGAGAATATATTCAAACTTCTTTCCAAAGACATAATATTGAACAATATTTAACTGCTGATGATGGAGATATTATTATTTCTACTAACGGAACGATAGTTTACAAACAATAAGTTTTAACTTAGTTTCTTTAAAAAACTAAGTAAATAAATATATATAAGGAGAAATATATGAGGAGTAAAAAAAAATCATTATTAATTTTAATGTTAATTTTGAGTTTATGCATTAGTAGTTTTGCAAGCTTATTAATATTTGCTGCAGAAACTGAAATTAGAACAGTCACAGGAATTGCTTATTTCGCTGAAGAATCAACGGCTAATCCTGCCTATGATGTATTTAATATCAGGTTTGATATTGATAATATGGGAATTAATGGTCAAGATTTAACAACAGACGAAAGCATTTCTAAAAATATTTTAATAGATGATGTGGCTCTTAGCGATTTATCATATGAATGTTATATTTACAAAAGTGCATACTCAATAGAATGGCAAGAGGCAGTTGGTCATAAAAATTCTTTAGAAATCTGGTTGTTAAATAATCAGATATCTGCTTA
>JBAYAL010000236.1:0-3786 GCA_041669825.1 Eubacteriales bacterium
AAATTGAGGCTCTTTCATATGTAAAAGAATGTACGATTCATGGAGCCTTATTGCATGTTTTAGTGGAAAGTGTTGAATATAAAGGAAAATTTGAGAAGGAATTACAAAAGGAAACAAAAATTATTATTCCCACCCTGGAAGATGTATTTGTTTCACTTGCCAGATCTTATAGGGGAAAGTTAGGAGAAAAAGAGTAATGGAAAGAATAGCTGCTATTCTAACAAAAGAATTTTTGCAAATGAGTAGAGATAAGATGACTATAGCAATGATTTTCATGCTGCCACTGGTACAACTGCTCTTGTTTGGTTTTGCTATCCAGACTGAAGTTAAGCATATCCCTACAGTGGTCTTCGATCAGTCAATGAGTGAGGAGAGCAGGGATCTTTTGGATTCTTTTACTTCCTCAGGTTATTTTGATGTATACTATGTTGTCAATAGTTTCTCTGAGGTTAATGATATGATAGATAGTGGCCAGGTGAAAGTTGGAATAATTTTTCCTCCAGATTTTGATGTAAATGTAAAAAAAGGAACTTCAGCTTCGGTCCAGGTTTTGGTGGACGCTAGTGATAATCTTGTTGCAAACCAGGCCATGGCAACGGCTAGTTCAATTGGTTTACTTAAATCTCAGGAAGTTATCGCCAAAAAAGCAAATATAGATATTACTAATAATCCTCATTATGATATTAGAGTCAGGCCTTGGTATAATCCTGACGGAGTAACAGCCTTTTATATGGTGCCTGCAATTCTTGGAATTATCGTGACTATGACTATGGTAATGATGACGTCTATGGGAATAGTGAGGGAAAGAGAAAGAGGGACTCTAGAACAGCTTATTGTTACTCCAATTAAGTCTTATGAACTGATGATAGGTAAAATTGTCCCTTATATTCTTATGGGATATATTCAAATTACAGTTGCGTTATTAGTGGGTGTTTTTGTGTTTCATGTACCAATTAGGGGCAGCTTACTGGAGCTTTATGGGTTAACTTTATTTTTTATCACTGCTTCTTTGGGGTTGGGTATTATGATTTCCAATATTGCTAAGACACAAATGCAAGCATTTCAAATGTCCTTTTTCGTGCTACTTCCCAGTATATTATTATCTGGATTCATGTTTCCACGGGATGCAATGCCTAAGTTTATATATTTACTAAGCTGTGTAATCCCATTAACATATTATTTGGATATTATTAGGGGAATAATATTAAAAGGAATTGGATTTCCATATCTTGTAGGTCAGGTTATAAGTTTACTGGTATTTTCAGTAATGTTTTTAACTATCAGTATCTTAAAATTTAAAAAGAAAATTGATTAGCGAGGTTTGGGAAGTGATAAAGACTAGTAATAAGATTATTAATGCTTGTGAGGAAATGGCTATAGTAGAGGGTCGTGGGTTTTATAATCTTACGATGGAGGAGCTGGCGGCAAGAGCAGGGATTAATAAAAGGACTTTGTATAGATATTTTGATAGTAAAGAAGACATTTTTAGCACAACAATTGAGAAAATAATGGATGGTATTGTAGCTAAAAATGTAGAAATATTTTCTACTAATAGTGATATAGTTGAGATAGCAGGCAAGTTGTTTAAAAACGTTGCCTATATTGCTAATCAACAGGTATTAAAAGACTTGGAGACTTATTATCCTATGCTTTGGAAAAAGATTGAAGATTTCAGGCTTGATAAAATAGAGTTATTTATAAACATGCTGATTAACAATAGTAAAATAAAGATGAAATGGAGAGTAAATCCGATAATAGCAAAGGCTGTATTTACAGCATCTATAATTGCTGTTATTAACCCCCACTTTATTTTGGAAAATGAAATGACATTTGAGGAAGCTGGTAGAGATCTGCTAAACATGTTTTTTTTCGGCGCGGTTGAACAGACTGAGTAAAAGTATTATTATAAGTGAATATGGATTGATATCAATTGTAAAATAATCTAAAGAAGGTAATTAAACAATTGTTGAAATAATCAATTGGAGAGGAATATAAATTAATTGAAAACCAATAGATCTGACAATGTACGCAATTTAACTTTCTTGTTTATTGCAACATTTTTTATTTTTGTAGATTTCTATAATTCTCAGACCATTACCCCTCTTTATCTTTTAGATGTTGGGGGAACGGAATTTCATTCAGGTCTGCAGAGCACAATGTTTTTTTTAACGGCAGTAATTTTAAGATTTTATTTTGGCCCAATGGCTGATATAAAAGGAAATAAGACTACATTAATTATTGGAACAATTGCATTTACGACTGCCCCATTATTATTCTTGTTCAGTGAAAATATCTGGTTTATAATTGCTGTTAGGATGTATCAGTCCATAGGGCTTGCTGCATATTTTTCAAGTGCTTCTTCCCTTACTTCTGCACTGGCTCCCAAATTGCGCTTAGGTACATATATTGGTTTGTATCGTTTTGTAATAATGGCCGCATTATTAGTTGGACCTGCAACAGCTTTAAAGATAATAGATTTGCAGGGATATAAGATTTACAATGTTTTGGGTATTATATTGGGGTTAGTTGCACTTATCTTTATTTTCCTTATAAAAGAACCAGAAAGAAAAGAAAATCTTGAAAAAAAGAATGGAGCTGCTTCAGCTTACAAAATGTTGAAGTTAGTAAAAGATAAAGAGTTATCCCCAATATACTTAAGTATTTTTACTCTTTCAATAGTTTACGGGTTTGTTCTTACTTTTGTTGCTATATATATTCAGAAGGAAACCAGTGTCAATCCTGGGATATTTTTTACTTTTTTTGGTTTGGGTAGTGTTGTAGCTAATCTGGTTACTGGACAAATATCAGATAAATTTGGAAGAGCAGTAGTGGCTTTTCCTTGTGTGTTCCTTTTGGGTGCAGGGACAGCAACGTTTTATTTTTTGCCGGTATTCATTCCCGTTTTATACATTGGAAGTATAATTGCTGGATTTGGGTATGCAGGTAGTATTGCAGCTATGATCTCCTGGATTGTGGATATTGCGCCTGTAAATGTTAGAACTACAGCGCTTGCAGTACAAGATAGTTCAATAGACCTGGGTATTGCTTTTGGTTCATTTATATTTGGTTTGCTTGTCTATGTAATTGGATTGCCATACTCATTTGCGTTTTCCGGTATTCTTCTTATACTTTTTGCTTGTTGGAAGATATTTAATATTTCAAGAGTTGTAAGTGTGGGAAGCAAGTAAAGGTAATAAGCTATTTTTAGTAATATAGAATATAAAAACGAGCAGATAATCTGCTCGTTTTTATAAAAAAATTGTAAGGTATAAGATTTAATCTAATTATTAATAACTCAAAAGCTAAGTTTATTCTTTAACCCATAGATTCATATCTTCAAAACGGCCAGCTATATGACAATTATTAACTAACCGACCTTTATATTTATAGCCGAGTTTAAAAAATATGCGGTTCATTCCAAAAGAGCCTGCTCTGGCAAGGGAAAAGAGAGTATATTTTTCAGGTTTTTGAATGTTTTTTTCTAGTAAGGTTAGCAAATTTTCAGTTAATGATGAACCCCTAAAATCTGCTAAAGTAGCACAATCAGTCATTTCACTGCGAAGTGTGTATTTGTTAGGATAAGCTGCGGCAATGCTCACCAAGCGATCTTCATAAAAAGACCCAGCAAATAGGCATTTTTCTTTCATCAGTTTTAAGATATAGCCTAAATTCCGCAGGAATTTACCATATACAAAAAAGCAAAAAGACACCATGGGCATGAGTTTCCGGTCTAACCGATCTCAAACCTTGGTGTCTTTTAGTTTTCGAATGAAGCCTAAGCTCTTA
>JBAYAL010000237.1:0-3783 GCA_041669825.1 Eubacteriales bacterium
CCTGGCACGAAAATTGCATTAGTAAATAGCGAAATATAATTTATTATACCGTATTTTCATATATTTAATAATCAACAAATAGTATTAATAAACTTGAAGGGAGGTAACTCAATTAAATAGTAACTGTTAAAAATAAAAAAGCACCATTGATTAAATGACAGATTTATTTTTACACATCAGAATATTTATGTTGTATAGTAGTACACTAGGATAATAAATTCAATCAGTTAATTATTAATAGAAGTATGCAGTAAGGAATTGGGAGATGGTTATTATTCCTGAAATAAGATTTGCAGAGCCAAAAGAGGAAGAAGAGCTTAGGAAAATTTTACAGGGATATGAAATGGATCTAGCTGGTGAAACTGAGGATCATTTAATAATAAAAGATAATGGCCAGATAAAAGCTGGCGGAAAAATAGTCGAAATGAAAAGAAATTGCTTTTATTTACAGGTGATGGGAGTTGCAATTGATAGTAAGGGAGAGGGGTATGGAGGTTCTTTATTGGCTGAAATGCTAAAAACTCCTTGGAAATATTCAAAAAGCACAGGTCAAGAAGAAAGAACTTCATATCAGATAACTACAGTTGCAAGAGGAAAAGCAGTTAATTTTTATAAAAAACATGGATTTAAGCCCTGTGATTACTCTAAAATTCCTTCTCCTTATGATGTACAATGTCTAGATTGTCCTTTTGTAGAAGAATGTAATCCTTGCCCTATGATAATAATTGGAGGTAAATAAAATGAAAAAAGCAGTAATGGTTTTTACGAAAGTTCCCAAAGCAGGAGATGTTAAAACGCGTTTAACGGAAAAAAGAGGAGGAATATTAACTCCTGAAGAGGCTAATGATTTATATATTGCCTGCATGCTTGATGTTGTTGATGCCTGTATTGAAGCATGCACTGAAGCTACTGATTCTGATATGTGGATATGTTACAACAAAGATGGAGACAGAGCTTATTTGGATACTTTGCTGGCCAAAGTTGATCATCCTGAAAAGATTGTCGGTGTTTTTCCTGATGAAGGAGGCCATTTCAATGAATGTATGCAGTATGCCACTGATAATATTTTAAAATCAGGAGAAAAAAATAGATTGGCAGATGGGTTGTTGATAATTGGGGGAGATTTGCCTTCTATTCAACCTGGGATAGTGATAGATGCTTTAAATAAACTGGATAGTTTAAGCGAAAGTGAAGCTGGGAAAAAAGTTGCCTTAAAAAATCAGGCAGGTTCGGAAATAGGCGCTTCAATAGTTGAAGGTGCTTGTCAAGAAGGTGGTTTTTCAATAATTGGTTTTACTTGTTCAACACCATTTGATTTCACAGATGTCTTTTATAATTTAACAGGAACTACAGCTTTAGATATGTTGTTGGATAAAGCTACGGAGGGAAAAATCCCTTTCGCTCCGGTGGAAATGGTTCCGGATATTGATATTCCTGTGGATTTAGCAAGCAGTATTCCTGTTCTTCGTGGTATTGAACTGGCTGCAAAATATGATTCAACAATATTTATTCCCAAAAGAACTGTTGCTGTTTTAGAAGAGATGGGAATTACTTCTGTTGCTTTGCCACCACAACGCTAAATTATGGTCCTTGGCTAGAGAGTCAACATATAGATTAAGGACTTTCTCCCTAAATTATTAACTATATTAGAAAAAATATAAATAGATTTAAGGTGGGAGACTAATGAGGCAGATACAAAATGTGTATCTAGAACAACAACAAAAATTGTTCATGACTCCTGAACTGCGCCAGGCTATTGGAATTTTACAGATGTCTACTTTAGAATTATATGATCATATCCAAAGTGAGATGGAAGAAAATCCAATATTAGAAGAAATAGAATCAAAAGAGCTTGATAATTTAGACAAACCTCCCAATACTGAAGAAAAAGTTAATATAAAAGATTTGGTGGATTTTTTTAATGATTGTGATTCCAGGCGAATTAATAATGAGAAAGAATCAAATGAGAAGGAAAATTTTTTAGAAAACTATTTAAGAACCAGACCAAGTCTATACGAACATCTAAAATTTCAATTAGACTTGGAAGTGGAGGATCGTCAAGAAAAGTTGATAGGTAAATACCTAATAGGCAATATTGACGGTAACGGTTATCTGTGTGCAGATTCATATGAAGTATCTAAAAGATTGAATGTTGACATAGCTAAAGTCGAAAAAGTTTTAAATGTAATAAAAACTTTCCACCCTCATGGAGTTGGTGCTTGCACTTTACAACAATGTTTGTTAATACAGCTAAAACATTATGGGAAAGAAAGTACTTTAGCTGAAAAAATAATTTCCACCTATATTGAAGATTTTGCAAAAGGAAAATTGAATTTTATAGCTTCTGAACTTTCTGTATCCGTAAAAAAGGTTCAGCAAGTATGTGATTTAATTAAAACGCTTGATCCGAAACCGGGATTACAGTATTACAACGAAAAAGCAACATTTATTAGACCTGATGTTTCTGTAATTAAAGATGGGGATAGGTATTTGGTGATTATGAATGATTTGAACATTCCCCACTTAAAATTAAGCCAGTATTACATGAATATCTTGCGACAGTCAGATGGAATTTCCGATGATACGAAAAGCTATTTGGAAAAGAAAATGGAATCAGCAATCGGACTTATGAGAAGTATTGAACAAAGAAGAATGAATATTTTTAAAGTAGTACAATGTTTGGTAGATATTCAGAAAGATTTTTTTGAAAAAGGTGTTGAATATTTAAAACCTCTTACTATGGGTATGGTAGCTGATATAGTGGAAATACATGAATCTACGGTCAGTAGGGTTGCTCGTAATAAATATGTTGAAACACCAAGAGGAATATTTGAGATAAAATATTTTTTTAATTCAGGTGTTACTTCTCTTAGTGAAAGTTCTAAAGTATGTTCCAAAAGTGTAAAACATATGATCCAAGAAATTGTGAACAATGAAAATTCTGAAGAACCTTTAAGTGATCATGAAATAACAGATATTCTTGAGAATAAAGGAATAAAAATATCCAGAAGAACAGTTAATAAATACAGATTAAGCTTAGGAATTCCTTCAGTTAATTCGCGAAAAAGATATTAAGTTCTGGCTTAGATTAATTGATTTTGTGTGAAATTATTGCACAGTTAGATATAAACAATAATTATTTAAAGAAAAGGGATGAAAAAGATGAGCTTTTCACAGAAATTGAATGAGGTTTGCTTAAAAATAAGCGATGAATGTATTAACTGTGGAAACTGTGTTGCAGAATGCGGTTTATTGCAAAAGATAAAGGAAGATCCTGCTGCTATTGCCTTACGTCAACCATCTAATGAAGAAGCATATGCTTGTGCATTATGCCGGTTGTGTGAAGCAGTTTGTCCGTTGTCCCTGTGCCCTGGGGATATGTTTGCCGAGACGCGAAATCAAGCAGTAAATGATAATTATTTGGATGAAGATGATTTTAAATACATGTTTCCTGATGTTAAAGTAAATGCTGGTAGTCTTTATAGAGAAAAATATGGAATAAATTATGAAGATATTTCAATTGATCAGGAATGCTCCGTGGCATTTTTTCCAGGGTGTACTATGTTAACCTATTCTCCTAAGTTAACGAAAGAGGCTTACAAAAATATTGTTGAAATATATGGAGAAGCTACTTTGCTGATGGACTGTTGCGGATTGCCTTTGTATCAGATGGGCATGGAAAAAAGAGGGGATATTTACACACAACAAGTAAAAGAAAAGGTTGAAAGGCTTAATATAAAATCTTTGATTGTAGCTTGTCCTAATTGTTACTACAAACTCAAA
>JBAYAL010000238.1:0-3777 GCA_041669825.1 Eubacteriales bacterium
AAACGCTGGACTGTTCTCCGATTGAAACATTTCCTATTATTTGTGAGCCTTCAGCTAGAAAAACGTTTTTGGATATTACAGGCTTTTTGTCCTTGTGCGAGAATATCATGTGGTAGCTCCTTTCGATCTTGTTTTATTAATAATAACATAATCAATTGAAATTAATTATAAAATTTTATTGGGACACCTGTCTAGTTAAATTTCTGTTAATTTGTATTGAAAATATTTACTTCTTCTAGCTCTTTTCGTGTCAATTGTTTATAATTTGTTAATAGATTGTTTACGAAAAATCAAGACCTAATGGGTACAATATAATCAAGGAAGCTTCCAAATAATAAATTAAAGGAGTTGTACATATGAAAATGAAAAAGGAAACCGCTTTGCTGGTCAGTTTTACCTTGGGTGCTCTGTTGTTTGCGACAACAGCTCTGGCTGACATTGCAACTAAAAGCGGCTATGAACAGTTAAAAGATGGTATTAAAAAAACATCTGAAAACTGTAGTGTGAATTTTAATAGCTTTACTCTAGATTATTCATTAGCCTTAAAGGATAATGGGGAAACTCTTATGTCTGCAAATGAGGTTCACAAGTTTGATCGCAGTATGAATGCAGAAGAAAATTTATCTGAGACCAAAAGTGTTGTCCAAAGAGATAATCTTGAAAATTATTCATATTCTGATGAAAATATGAATATTAGAAAAAGCAGTAATGATGATACTTATTATGTAACAGAGTATACACAGGAACAAGATAGGTCTGATTTCTTTACAGATCCATTTCAGGAAGAAGAAGCTAAAGATGTAGAAAAAATAATGGATGCTTTGGTGGGAAGCCTTAAAGACCATGTTATTGTTAATGAAAATGCTGATGGCAGTAAAGAAATATCTGGTTCATTATCAGAGATACAGATTCCCGCTCTGGTCAATGCCGTAGCATCTTTTCAGATGAAAAAGATGTTTTCTGGTGATCAAGATGGCCTTCCTAAGTTAACTGAGGATATTTTTGTGAAAGAAGTAAATGGGACGGCTTCTATTAATCAAGATGGTATTATGGAGAGTATTCTTGGTACATTTATTTTGTCAGGAAAAGATAGTAATGGTCAACTTCATGAATTAAGTGCTGAAATATTGGTTAAGATTATGGATGTTAATTCTACGATAGTTACTAAACCTGACCTTACAGGTAAGAAAATAGAGAAAAATACTGTCGATACTAAGGATTCCAGAGCTGGAATATCTAATCCGGAAAAGTTTGTTGGTAAATATAAAAATGATATACTTATTGAAAAAGATAATAAATATGTTAAAGTAGGCGAAAGAATTCTTGATATTAGCCAAATGGATAAGGAAAAAGTAGTGGGAAGATACCATGAAGAATATAAAGATGGATTTGAACAGTACGCAGATAATGCTATTGATTTTAATTTTGAGGCCCAATTTGCTAATGAAACTGACGAATCTGACGGAAAATATATTGATCCCTCTAGTGCAGAATTCGAATATGTTTCACAATCTGGAGTAAAAGTAACTGGAAATCAGATCTATTTCCAGGAATATAACGGAAAAATAAACTTCAATATGAATAATCGGCAGGAGAGTGGATTGATTTGGGATTCGCAATTTAGCCCTGTATTGGAATAAGGTTTTGTTTTTATTTGATGTTGGCCAATAAATAATTAATTGAGCTTGGATCAAAAAGTACTAACTAAGTACGCATTGCTTTTCGGGAAGATTTCCGAAAGCAATGCGTACTTCTGGAGGCGAGGAAATGGAAAAAGCTATAGAGATTACAAATCTGAGTAAATTATATGAAAATGGGCGGGGTATAGAAGATATTAACCTCGATATTTATAAAGGAGATATTTTTGGCTTTCTGGGTCCCAATGGAGCTGGAAAAACGACAGCAATGAAAGTAATGACTGGGCTTATCAGACCTGATCGTGGTGATATAAGGATTATGGGACACAGTATTACTGAAGATTATGAGAAGGCTATGGCTGAAGTAGGTTGTCTGATAGAGATTGCTCAGTCCTATCCTTTTCTTACAGCATTTGAAAATCTGAAGCAGCTTTCTCGTTATTATCCTAATGTTGATCAAAAACGGATTGATGAGGTGCTAGAGCTTACTGGAATGTTAAAATATAAACAAGAAAAACCTAAAAAATTTTCTCTTGGCATGAAGCAACGTCTGGGTTTGGCGGCTGCTATTCTTTCTAGACCAAAGATTTTAATTCTGGATGAGCCTTTAAATGGTTTGGATGTTGAAGGGATGATAGATATTCGCAATCTTATTAAGCATTTGGCTGAAAATGAGGGTACTACCTTTTTAATATCCAGTCATCTTATTCACGATGTGGAATTAACCTGCACCCGTATAGGCGTAATCTATAATGGTAAAATGCTAAATGTTGATAGTACTCAAAACATACTTAATAGTTATGCGAGTTTGGAAAATTATTTTGTAAGTGAGGTAGAAAGAAATGGACATGTTTAAAGCTGCATTGTTCAATGAAATAGAAAAGCTCTACAAGAAGAAAAAAGTAATGGCAGCTGTTTGGATCTCACTTGCGATAATAGTTATTGGACAGCTGATCATTGTTGGAATGAGGAGCGGCTTTGGTTTAAGAGGAGTTGGCAGTGCTGAATTTCCTATGTTAGTTCTTTCGGTTGCTGTAAATACTATTTTGCCGCTTTTTACTGCATTAGTAGCCATCGATTGTTTTTCAGGAGAATTTTCCCATGATATTATGAGAATGACCTTAACTAGACCTGTAAGCAGATTGAAAATATTCACTGCTAAAGTCGTAGCTGTAGCAGCTTTTATTGTAGCTAATTTACTTATATTGCTTATTATTTCTACTTTGGCTGGGTTATTGTTTAATGTTAATTCTGCAGATTTTTCAACTCTAGGTAAAACAATAGTGAGTTATATAGTTAGTCTTATCCCCTTGATGGTTTTGACTTTGGGAATTGTTCTTTTGGCAAACATTTTCAAAAGTGGAATTTCTGTGTTTTTTGTGTCTATACTCGTCTTTCTTGCTTTAAAAGCTTTGGGTCTATTTTTTTCCCAATATTCAAGTTTGCTGGTAACTAGTCAACTCGATTGGTATAACCTCTGGATGGCCAATTCTTTCCCACTGGCCAAAATTGGACGAGAGTTAATGATTATGCTCGGTTATGCTATAATGTTGTTTACAGGAGGATATTACCTGTTTGATAAAAAAGAATTCTAGGTGAGAAGATGAATCTAAAAAAACGTTTTTCTATAGCCAATGCTACGGCGGTAATTATCCCTTTGATATTTACTGTTTTGATGGCGTTGGCTTATGTTTTTGTTTCTGAAAATATATATGGGGCAGATATTTCTTTTGAAAATTATCAAAAGGTGTCTCAGCTTCGGCTAGAGTTAGTGAGAAGTGAAAATAGTATTTTAAAGGAAAATCCAGAGGTTCTTGAAGAAAAAAGTTTTCAGGAATATTTGCAGGAAAGGCTAGATGAATTTGGCGGAGAATATGTTTTAATGAAAAATAGTAGAGTGATATTTTCGTCAGAAGATTTGAGCAAAATTGATATTGCAAAGTGTCTTGAAGCAGGTAAAACTATGTTGGGAGAGCCTATAATAGTCAATAATGTAGCCTATAACATTCAGTTGATAGATCTTACCTATCAAGATGATATCAAAGGTAATATGATTTTGCTTGTTCCAGAGGATAAGTCAGCTACAAGCCCCACTAGTTTTTTACTATTTATTGCGGCAACTTTTATTATTTCTTTTATA
>JBAYAL010000239.1:0-3761 GCA_041669825.1 Eubacteriales bacterium
AGTACCCTAATCATAATTGGACTAGATTTATTCGCGACTTTACTTGCAAAATGGACAACTTCCAACAGCGCTGGCTACTATAATGCTTTTGGACAGCTCAACCAATCTTTTCTGGATTATAAATCAGTCAATAAAGCATTTACCTTAGGCAATAACAATAAACGAAATAATAACCCGTCACGAAGCCAAGATACCGCAATTTTCCCAAAAGGATTCGAGCTAGCAGTCTCTTTAAGCGCCCCCTTTTCCAGCACCAATTCTCGGCCTGATACAACTTTTAATATCCAGCTTTTTGAAATAAAAGGTATACCAGGATATGTTATTGTTATAATGTCTATTCTTATTAATATTTTAGGTTATAAATATTATCAACAAAAAAGTACCAGTAACAGTAGCAGTAACAGTAACAATGCTACTACTAATTAATACTAACTAATACTAATACTAATACTAATTCTAATGCCAATACCTATACCTATACCTATACCTATTCTAATTCTAATTCTAATTCTAATTCTAATTCTAATTCTAATTCTAATTCTAATAAGGCCAACAAGTCATGAAAATAAGCCTTTACTCTTTACTCTTTACTCTTTACTCTTTACTACT
Source organism: Eubacteriales bacterium (assembly GCA_041669825.1). Taxonomy (GTDB): domain Bacteria; phylum Bacillota; class Desulfitobacteriia; order Desulfitobacteriales; family Syntrophobotulaceae; genus JBAYAL01. The sequence continues at coordinate 610 of JBAYAL010000239.1, forward strand.
TACTACAAAAGAATTAAGAGCTCATGGGAATATTTATTCAAATATAATTAGAATAGGAAAGCCTCCTTTACAAAAACAACCTACAGCATATTTTTTACAGGAAAAAGTGTTAGTCAAATCTTATTTGGCTAACACTTTTATAATATCTATTCTTTATTATTTATTTTTTTCATTATTCACTATCTTTATCATTTACTATTTTTATCATTCTTCTAATTTTACTATATTAGGATCAACAGCTTGAATTTCAACATCAGGGACATAATTGGCGTTCGTTCCTGAAGACTGGTTTAGATTTTGAGAGCTACCACTTGCTTGTGCTCTCTGATTATTATTCAATTGAGGAATAACATTCTGGATTTTCCCTCCAATTGTACCAGGATTCAAGCTATTACTAGAAGGTTGAACTGCTTCAATTCCTGGCCCTATATGCTGCCCCCCAGTATTAACCCGGCCCTTGGGTGCTCCCTGATACTGACCTTCCCCCTGTGGTGCTCCCTGATACTGCCCTTGCCCCTGTGGTGCTCCCTGCTGTTCCTGTGGTATTTCCTGCTGTTCCTTATTCCCTGAAAGTCCACCAATCAGATTATTCACTTTTTCCCACATAAACTTACCAACTTTTTTTACTGGTTCAACAACTGTAGCTGCACCAATACCTTCCTTTACCTTCAACACTATTGGACCCTGAGGTGCGTGTCTAAGATTCTGAGGATTTTCAATAGAAACCACTACTTTTTTGTAATGAACTAGAGGAACAGTACTCTTAAATTGCATCTGATAAACGCCACCACCACCTGATGATAGTGTCCCTGCATAAAAACCATTTTTCGAACCTTGATCAACAAGATATACTGCATATATTGCTACCGAATTTGGATAAAGCATACTAGGTGGAGGTAAATAAGCCGTGACTGAAAATACATTATCTCCTCCGATTATAGCTATGCCATTTCCAGACACTCCCTCAACAGGCTGCAAAATAAGCTCTCTATTGGGACCAAACGATTGCTGATAATAAGGCTGACTATTATAACCTTGGTTTTGATAGGGATACCTCTGACGTTGATAACCCTGGGCAGGCATTCCATAATTTAAACGATTTTGTCCAAATTGTCCTCTGCCATTTTGTCCGTGATTGGACATTCTTTTCCCCCCTTATGTATGATGCTTTATATTATGTTTTTACTATTTAATATGTTACCTGATTACTCTCAGCAACTAACCTACTAATAAATTAATCTAAAATTTCCACATAAAAAACAGACTGAACAAACAGTCTATTTTTTTAGGCCTAGTATTCCATATTCAATTTTCCACTACACACAAAAATTGTGATTTCCTATAGATTTAACAACGGTTCTGGTCCTTATCCATTTATCTGTTGCTAACTTGGGATTGTAATAAAACAACGCGCCATTACTTGGATCTTGTCCTTCTAACGCTGCTTCAGCCGCTTTAAATGATATACTGTCGGGATCTAGTTCAATCTGTTTATCGTATACTGCTGTAAATTGCCCTTGCTGATAAACTACTTTGCTAATTGTTTCAGGAAATCTATTGTTTTGAACCCTGTTCAAAACTACTGCTCCTACAGCAACCTGTCCCTCAAAACTTTCTCCTCTGGCCTCTGCATGTATAATTCTTGCCAGAATTTCTATTTCTGCCTTGCTTACCATTGTTCCACCGCGGGAAACCAAATCACTATTCGAACCAACAGTTTCCTGAACCACTTTTTGAGCCTTAATCTTTTCAGAAGTCATATCAGATTGTTTTTCAATTACCGGATCTTCCCTGACATCACTCAATTTTACTTGCTCAATAACTACTTCTTTCTTACCAACAATGCTTATCACCTTTGCAAAAATACTTGCAATACCGTTCCTGTTTAACTTAACTGAAGTTTTTTCAGAATTCCTATCTGTTATTACATTACTGAATACTATCTGACTAAAATTATGAACCCGATCATAAAATATATTGCCAGATTTAATTGGCGCAGCGTAAATGCTACCAATTCCCATATTAAGAAATACTGCCGTTGCAAGAATTATCCCAAAAATTCCACGGCATCTTCGGTCTACCAAAAAAAATCACCCCTCGATAAAATATATTTCTATACTTTCCCTCAAAAGGTGATTTTATACATTCTTTGTAATTTTTTGTAAAAAATCAATAGTTAATACGCTAATATTGACCCCTTAGCTATTTGCTAACGGTTTTAGCTACCGCAACTCCACCTGAAATATTATTCCCATTAACATCTTTAATATCCGGATGAATGACAAGCCAGTAATCCGTGTCAAGCTCCAAATTATTATTCGGGTTTACCCACATAACTCTTTTATCATCGTAAGTATAATTACATTTAACTCGTTCTCCAGTACTTGCATTAATAAGCTCAATATTTTCCAAACCTACCGTACTCCAATTTATATCTTGATTAAAGGCTATTTTGAACTTTTTATCAAGGGGGATATTTGACAAACTACCTGCTTCAACATAGCCTGGATAATAAAGTTTCTGCCTTTCTTTCAGTAGATTCTCCGGAAATGCTTCCCAACCATTTGTACCACCAAGCTTCATATTAGTAGTCATATATACTGTATCAAGCAACTTATTTCCTGCCTGCCAAAATTCTGGTTTTCTCATACTTTCCAAAGAAATAGCAAAATCGTTAGGTCCAGCATTAAATTGTACATATCCTGACTTATCATCAGAACTGTCTTTACCATAGTCAGCAAGCATCAAAACTGCAGCAGTTGCCTCATCTATTCCTTCCAATTCTACATGCGGTTTTACCCCTACCTCGTCTATCGCATTATCTTTTGGCGAATAAAATCTCTTTATAGTCATTTTTAAATAGTCTCCATTGGAAAGAGGCATCAACTGTTTTACTCTTCCTGAACCATAAGTAGTCTGTCCAATAATCGTAGCCTTTTCATAATCTTTAACAGCTGCAGTAACTATTTCTGATGAACTTCCTGTATATTGATTAGTAATAAAAACCATCGGTTCATCAAGAATATAATCCTGTTCTGTAGCACTATATATTAAAGCTAAAGCAGAACGATCCTTTACTATCGTTGCTGGTTCATTCCCAATAAAATACCCCAACAAATCAAATGCAACCTGGGTATATCCCCCGCCATTAT
>JBAYAL010000240.1:0-3760 GCA_041669825.1 Eubacteriales bacterium
GCAATGGTTGATACAACTACTGCAAATTCTAATTCCAAGCAATTACACCCCTCGCAAGGTAATCAAATACATTAATATTTTTTGTAAAATAATTACATTTATCTGTAAATATTAACGGTGCGCCTTTATTAAGGGTGCACCAATATTTGCTAATATTATTTTGTAAAAGTTCGATATTGTATTTTCTACCATTTGACAATATTTAAGTTAACTGTAAAAAATAATTTAACAAAATCACCACCACACAAAATAGAAATCACATTTATTTCTAACTATATTAATATCTACTTCCAGTATAAAGTTTTTCTAATCTACCTCCTAGTACTGATTTAAGAACACCGTAAGCCTCCTGACCAGTACAGTGTCCCGTAAATACTTTTTCTACTCTATGCTCAATAAGTGTCTTAGCCAACCCTACAACTATTGACTCTTCTTCCAGCATTCCATCTTTATGAGGGTTCATTAGATGAAATCCACCTACCAGTGTCTCAATTTTTCTACCTGGAAACTCCTTTTCCACTGAAAGCACCATATTGATTATCCCGCTATGCGAACAAGCGGTAAATACCTGGAGAACATCATTTTCTTCCACAACCATGATTAATTCATGAGCAAAATCATCTAAAACTATTTTTCCATGCTTTTTAATAAAAATGTTTTCATTATCCTTGGGAACAAAAGTATTATGTACTGATGTCATAATTAAAGTCATGAAAGGATAAACTTTTGTTTTTTTATCAATAAAAACAATCCGCTCTTTATAATTCTCAAGCAATTCCAGATCAGGACCAATTGACCTCATTTCACCAAAACGACGAGAAAAAAACTCTCCTCTAACTCCTGAATGAATATATACCTTAGCTCTATTATTTAATTTAAAAAATGTTTCTAGTCCCCCGCAATGATCTTTATGGGCATGAGAAATAATAAGACAATCTACTTCCTCAATATTTACCCCAAGAATACTAGCATTCCTTGCAAAAGAATCATCAGGTCCCACATCAAAAAGCAATTTTTTTTCATTTGTTTCCACATAAATGCTCAACCCATGCACTACTCTTAAATCTGACAATTCGGACTTTGTATTCTCCAATAAAGTTACTATTTTCATTTTTAACAACCTCTCATAAATATTAACTATAAATTCTCTATTTTTAAAATTATTATTTCAGTTATTTTTTAACACCAATCAATTATACCAACTTAAATTCTATTCTTCCAACTTTTTTTTGAATTATTAACTAATTTATTTAATTTCAAATGTTAAGCAGATATTTTCTTTGCTCATCTCCTGCATTATTTTTTTTGTATGCCAGCTAATAATATCTTTATCATTTATATATGTAAATTCCAATTCATTTTCTTTCATACTTCTTCTAGCATTCAACCAAGGCTCTTCAGAACAAGAAAGTATTTTTAGTTCATCATGTGTTAAATTCTTATGTGCAAAATATACTGCTTCCAGAAAATCTCTTAAATCCTCTTCTGCAATAATTTCTGCTAATTTTTTATTAACCATTGGAATTAATTTGCCTTCATATATTTTATATTTATTATATAATTCAGGACATACTGGACCTTCAGCCCAAGCCTGAAAACGTTTAGAAAACAACCTCCTATTAAAAAGAGTCAAGTACCAAGAATAAGCATAATAACAAAGCTTTTGCAACTTTTCATTATTCATAGTTTCATATGCAAGCATAAACTTAGCTATTTTATAAATCAAAATCTTTCCCCCCTCAAAATAGTAGCTCTATATTAAATATCTATGCTTTATTACAAAACAATATTTCCAATAAAAATAGCAAAGTCATAAAACCTGATCTTCGCTACTGATAATTTGATATCTTGCTCATATCGTTTTTTCAAAAAATTTACCTAGCTGTGTAACAATTTGTATAGCAATAATAGTTTTAATTTCAGAAGTAGATTTTTCCTCTTGAATAGACAATTCATTGACATTAAAACTCCCAATTATAGACATATATTGTCTATTATTTCTGTGAAATAGGTTTTCAACTTCCTGATCAATAATTATTTTTAGATTTAATTACCCTAATTTCTTGAACGTTATCTAAAATTAGTATAAAATAAGTTTAAATGTAATTATTAAATTGCTAATATTTGTTTTACTATTTTACTTTAAGATGTAGTTATGAATTGAATAATATTCGCTTTAATAATTACCATTAAAACAGACTTTTAAGGAGGGCTTTGAAATGACTAATTTAAGACAACTCTACAAATGCAGTATCTGCGGAAATGTTGTTGAAATCCTTCACACTGGTGCACCTGCTTTGGTATGTTGCAAAAAACCGATGGACAAACTGGATGCAAAATCAGAAGATACCGGTAATGAAAAACATGTTCCAATTATAGAAAAAACAGCAACTGGAATAGTAATTAAAGTGGGAAGTGTAGAACACCCCATGGAAGAAAAACATTCCATAAAATTTATTGAGGTCTTAACCAGTGACAAAGTTATTAGGGCTGAACTTGTCCCCGGCCAAAAACCAGAGGCATTTTTTAACATTAATCCTGAAGAAATAATTGAAGTAAGAGAATACTGCAATATCCATGGACTCTGGAAAAAATAATTGCATTTAATTTTTAGGAGGGGTAATCAATACTATGAAAGAACTAAAAGGAACGAAAACAGAAAAAAACCTGCAAGAAGCCTTCGCAGGTGAATCACAAGCCAGAAATAAATATTCATATTTTGCCTCAGCAGCAAAAAAAGAAGGATATGAACAAATTTCAGCATTATTCTTGGAAACTGCTGAAAATGAAAAAGAACATGCTAAACTCTGGTTTAAAAAACTTAATGGAATAGGAACTACAATTGAAAATCTAACTGCAGCGGCTCAAGGCGAAAACCAAGAATGGACTGACATGTATTTGAGAATGGCCCAAGAAGCAAAAGAAGAAGGTTTTGAAGACATAGCCAGACTTTTTGCAGGTGTAGGTGCTATCGAAAAAGAACATGAAGAAAGATACTTGAAATTATTAGATAATATTCAGTCAGAAAAAATCTTCAAAAAGAAACAACTTATTGTCTGGAAATGTAGAAACTGTGGACACTTACATCAAGGAACAGAAGCACCCCAGATTTGTCCTGTTTGTAATCACCCCAAAGCTTATTTTGAAGAAAGTGCTATTAATTATTAATCTTAATCTTTTAAATATTACGCTACTATATTACGTTACTATATAAAGAATCGTATTTTTACTAATATCTACTCACTAGGTTTGACATTAGTAAAATACGTTTCTTTTTTATTCAAATACCTCTATGTTTTTACTTGACTAGACTTTCTACCCAGTTATCCAGGATTTTTCTTAATTAGGCTGATTTATGATTTTGCTCCATAAAATCATAAATTTCTATTGCCTAGCAAAAATCCAGCCGCAAATTTTTAAGTAAATTTATAGTTTACATAAAACTGAAAAATCACTACAAAATTGAATTTGTTAAAGCTATCTAGTAGACTTATTGTAGGAAATTTTTCAACTTATATTTTTATAATCAATTCATCTGCACAATTCTTATTTATTTAATTTAACTTTATAATTTATCAACAAAAAATCCACTAACTATTCAAGAGGTAAGAATGATTACTTACGAATTATTTTCAACAATTATTATAATAAGTATACTTTTTCCTATTACTGTATTTGTGGTAATGCTTATTATCTCTTTCTGGGAAACAGAAGTTAATATCCTAGAAATTGAAAATAAGAAAGTTATTTTAGAAAGGCA
>JBAYAL010000241.1:0-3754 GCA_041669825.1 Eubacteriales bacterium
CCTAAGTTTATTAAATATATTATATTTATATATATTTTTATTCTGTCGATTGCAGTAATCATTATTTTTTTTGCAATGACTTTTTCCGGTTTTACACTATAGAATGATAAGGTAAGAAGGTGGTGATTGTTTGAAAAAGTTTTTGATGGCTTTTTGTTATTGTACAGCGCTTGTTCTTCAAGTTATATGTTTTAGTTTAATTCTTACTCATGTTTTAAATGCTACAAAAATAAAGCCACTATTTCTGACCAGTCTTGTTCCTGCTGCTATTGGTAATTTTATACTGGCTAATATTCTATCAGACAAAAAATGGAAAATATTAAGTTATATATTAATAATTTATGGCGTTGGTTCACTTATCTATTTTGTAGTAGGTCTTTTGCTTATAATAATTCCAAAGCTATAATAAGTGCAATGAAACAACAGCTTAATAATACATATCCGAAGAAAAGGTTATTTCATTTAATAACTAATTAAGCGTCAGAGCCGCTGCATGGCGGCTCTAGTCTTTCCTCACTTGATTTCTCCACAAAATCTCCAAGCAATCATTAGCTCTTGCTGTGTTTGCTCGTCCACAATTTCCGTATGCCCAATCTCAATACGCTCAATGAGTTTGTTGAGCATAAACGGCGTTAGCTTGTCAATGTGCAGATATTCGCGGATTAGTTCACGCAGCTTTTCGGCGTTGGTTTGGTAGTCATTCTGAACTTCCAGCTTAGAATCAAGCGCGTTCAGCTTTTGCAGAATTTCCGCTTGCTCGGACTGGTATTCGCTTGAAAACAGTGTATAGTTTTCATCAGATATCAGTCCGGCGGCGTGATCCTCAAACAGCTTGCGTAGAAACTTGACAGCTCACTATGTCGCTTTTTCAGCTTGTTCCGGCTTTCGGCAAGCTGTTCTGATGAGTTGTCAACCCCTGCACGCTTTGCAACCAAAGCATAAAAGGCTTTGTCATTCTGAAACAGCTTGGCGGTGCTCTGAATGCGTTCCAGCACCGCTTCATACAGGTCATCGTAATGAACCGCATGGGTGTGCAGGCAATTCTCCGGGTGGCGGTAGTGATTCATACAGCGGTAAAAAGCAATGCCGCTTCGCTTGTGCGCCATTGACAAATGGTAACCGCACTCTGAGCAGTATATAATCCCCCGAAAGATATTTTCCACGTCAAAGGTAGACGGTGACGGGCGGGATTTAATCAAGGACTTATTAATGCGGATGGTATAGTAGGACAAACGGGTGAATTGCTATCTCATAATATGTTTGCATATTGTAAAAATAATCCTGTCAGTATGCAAGATAATAACGGCGATAGACCAGACCTTGGAGATGGCACAGGTCAAGAGACAGAACAAGAACTAGAAGATTCACTCTCGACTATGTCTAAGGTAAACGAAAACATATTATTTTATAAAGAACGTACAAAAGGCACAAGGCCAAGCACTGAAGAGGAACATCAGAAAGGACAAACGCGTAAGCAAAGAGATAATCGTGGAGAGAAGGGCGATGCAAGAAGAATGCCTAATCCAAATAAACGTCGAACTACTAATATAAATTGGGAACCAGTTGCAGGAATAATTATTATTGTAGGAGTTGGTATCGCAACAACTTTTATAGTTGCAGATGATGCTACAGGAGTTGGTGTTGCAGATGATATCACTTTAGCACCACTTGGAGTTATTTTTTGGGATGGAGTAAAGATGGTAACTGGATAATTAAGGCTCTTAAATAAATGGCTTATATGTCAAAAATAAATTAATTATTAATGGAGGTATATATGTTTATAGAAAAATTAAAAGAACTAAAAAAAGACAGGAAAATTGCTTCTTTTTATACAAATGAAAATAATACTTCTAAATTTATTGTAGGTAGCGTTGTAGATTTTAATGATGATTACTTTATAATATCAATGATTTCTCCACAGGGACTTAATGATGGGTTAGTATTGAAAGAAACAAGCAGTATCATTAGAATTAACACAGATAGCATGTATGAAAATAAAATATTGGCTTTAGCCAATTACCATAAAATAAAATATTGTGATATCATTTTAAACGGAAATAATTTAATCTTTGAGTTACTTTCTTTGGCAAAAATGAAGAACTACATTATTACAATAGAATTGCTAAATAGCGGATTTAATGATGTTCAGGGATATGTTGGATCAATTGAAAACGATAGTTGTAATATAAAACAGATAACTGAATATGGAGATTTAGATGGAATCGATTTGATTAAAATTTCAGATATTACTGAAATATCATGTAATTCTGATGATGATAGAATAATAGAAATTTTATATTCTATAAAATCCACAAAGAGCAATTAAGACTTAATAAATATATACTAGAATTACTCATTTAATTTAAATTTCAGTTTGATATTTATTAGAATATTATGATCATTTTACTATATCAAATTTTAGAACTAACTACTAAATATTTGATAAAGAATGTAGGATTTTCATATTGCTTGAATGTAAAGGTAAACTAATTTTGATAATATCAATTTTATACTGCTTAATAATAATTCTACAGTGAGGAGAGTAAATTTTATAGCCGTATCAAAAGAAAAATCAAATATTTATTATAATGATAGTAACATTGAGAGCTAACATTCAGAGCGTTAGCTCTCTTCTTTTGCCTAATAGCAATCAGAAAATTTCTTCCTGCCATCATCAATTTTTGGGAACGTATCCAGGGGTGTACATTTTACCAAAACTTCCTTATGATAGTAAATTGAATGAAAGCTTTACAGAGAACGATAATGTAATAAATACCATTATTACGAGTTGAATGAAGTATAATTACAAGAGAAGATAACCAGGTCCTGTATAAAACAATAATCGGTGTTATAGCAAAATATTATTTGCTTGGGGATAAGGTTACATATGAAACTAATGGTACTGATGTATCCATTACATCTATGAAAGCTCTGATGACTTAATAAGCATGAACCTGAATGGTACAGAATACTACTATATAAGAAATGCCCAGAGTGATATAATAGGATTAATAGATAGTAATGGATCACAGGTCGTTTCATATACTTATGACACCTGGGGCAAGCTAATCAGTATTAAGGATCAAAATGGGAAAGTATTGCTATTAAAATATATGATGCAATAAAAGGAACAAATTTTGGAGAAATTCAAGGAGCGATTGGTATTAGTGGTTTTATAGATAAATATAAATCAAGTAATGATGCTAAAAACGTTATTAAAGATAAGAAAACACATGCTGAAAATGTTGTTTCTATAGGAACTCAAGGATCAAAAGGTAAAGTTAAGCCATTTATTAATAAAAAGCTTATGCCTGATGAAAAAAAATATATTTCACATTGTGAGTCAAAATATAGTGATATGGTTACTTATGAATCATTTCAATTAAATAGAGATATAAATGGGCTTTCTTGGAATCAATTAACTAATAATGAACAAGATACAATAGCTCAAAATATTACTATATGGGATAAGCCTATGACTAATAATTTTGTGAAAAGTTATGGAGCGGATGCATTGAAAGAAGGTATAGGAATAGTATATGACCCATAATTAATAAGGAGGTATTTCTTATGACCCATATTCCGCTGAATAGGATATGAAAACTTCTGATTTTTTTATCAGTTTAAAAAAATCAGTTTGAGCCACCCCGTATAAATGTATTCTCAGGTATATTAAGATAATGCAGTATTTTTTTTAAAGAATCGTTTAGTGGGCAAGCATAACTTCTCACCCAAGGCTTATCAGGATAACGTA
>JBAYAL010000242.1:0-3745 GCA_041669825.1 Eubacteriales bacterium
GGATTTTTATAAGTAAAAAAGTAATAAATATGAATTTTTCTTTATTTATTGCAAAAAATAAAGAAAAAACTGAGTATGTAACTTGAAAGTATAATATTTACATTTACTATATAAATATGTGGATAAACATGTGGATAATGTGGATTAAATTATATGAAAATTAAATTTAGACTAAAAAGAATAAAATAATAAGTAAATAACGAAATATCATGGCGAAAAATGCAATAATTATAATATTAAATATGATGTTTTTCGTAACTTGCGGTTATATATAGGAATAATTAATATTAATAACCTTTAATATTTAGCAGTAATTTGTTGAAAAATGAATATTAAAAAATACATTCCAATTTTCTAAGGGAGGGCTAAATATGTGGAACAATTCAGAAATTGAACAGCGTATTAACAAGGTGGTTCAATGGTTAAAAGAAAAAAGTATTGAGGCAAATTCTGTTGGTCTTGTTTGTGGTATTTCTGGAGGAGTAGATTCAGCAGTTGTTGCTGCTCTTTGTAAGAAAGCATTTCCTAATAATTCACTTGGAGTAATAATGCCTTGTCATTCCAATCCAGCAGATAAAGAAGATGCGTTATTGGTGGGAAAAATATCTAGCATAAAAATAGTTGAAATTGATTTGGGAGATGCACATACAAATATTTTAGAAAATATTAATGAAGCAATCAAAGGAGAAACTGTAGTTAGTAATGCTGCTGTAAGCCAGGGAAATCTTAAAGCCCGCATGCGTATGGCTACTCTTTACACATTGGCAAATATCAATAATTACCTTGTTGTAGGTACAGATAACGCGCCTGAGAGTTATACAGGTTATTTTACTAAGTATGGTGACGGTGGAGTGGATTTATTGCCAATTAGTTCGCTTACTAAGACTGAGGTTAGGGAATGGGCAAGAGTACTGGGAATGCCAGAAAAAATTGCTTCTAGAACACCAACTGCTGGACTTTGGCAAGGACAGACAGATGAATCAGAAATGGGAATAACTTATGAAATAATTGACCGTTATCTAATAGGAAAAGAAGTGCCTATAGAAGCACAACAAAGAATAGAAGAACTTCATAGAGTAAGCGAACATAAACGAAATATGCCTTCCACAATCGAATTAACACAACTTGAAAGGCTTGATTAGAATTGGGTTTGAAAATAGGGTTGGATATAGATGGAGTAGTGGCTGATAGTTTCCCAATATTTATTAAGGGGCTTAACAAACGTTATGGTAAAAATTTAATAAGTTTGACTAATTATGATATAACTGTTGAATATGAATCTGATTGGGACGATATTAATCAATTCTTTAGGGAAGAAATGGAGACTTTATTTGAAAGTCCAGAACCAATGGAAGGGGCTCTGCAAGGAATACAAGATTTGCTTTCTGCTGGGTATGAAATTGTCTACATTACTATGAGGAAACCTGGAGATGAAGAAAGAATAACGTTAAAATGGCTGAAAAAAAATAAAATACCTCATGCAAAAGTGATATTTGTTGGGGAAATGAGTAAAATAGACGCTGTTAGAGAAAATAATATAGATATTTTTGTAGAAGACTCTATGAGTAATGCTTTGGAGATTGCGGCTATTGGTGTGCCGGTAATTCTTTTGGATGCAACTTATAATCAAGGCAATATGCCTAAAGGTGTTATGAGATCGTTAAATTGGAAACAGATATTGGAAACAATCCAGTTCCTGAGTTCAGAGATTAACAATAAACTCGGTTAAATGCGAAGCACTTGAAGTAAGTTTATTGTTAAGATTAGCAAACGAGAGATTGACCTACTTTGTAGACATCTCCGGCACCTAAGGTTATAACTAAATCATCAGATTTTAGTGTATGGGAGAGGTAAGTGCTTATTTCTTCTAAGGTCGGAAAAAATAGAGTGTTAATTCCATTTTCTCTGATAAGATCAGCAAGTATAGAAGATGAAAATGAATTGGTTCGTTTTTCTCTGGCAGAAGAGAAAACTTCGGCAACGATCACTTCGTCAGCAACTTGAAATGCCTTAGAAAATTCAGTTAATAGCCTCTCAGTTCTGCTGAAAGTATGAGGTTGAAATATTGCCCTGATGCGTCTTTGTGGGAAGGAAAGCCTTGCACCGTCAAGAGTTGTTTGGATTTCTGTTGGATGATGGGCATAGTCATCAACTATTAATGCCCCATTTTTGGTTCCGATTTTTTCAAATCTCCTCTTGGTACCGTTAAAACAGTTGAGAGCTTGAAGAACTCGATCTGAGGGGATCCCAATGGTTGTGGATAAAGCAATTGCGGCAAGAGCATTGAGAACATTGTGTTTTCCTGAGACAGCAAGGTTTAAGGTCCCTGTAAATTCATTTTTAATATATACATCAAACTGACAGCCATTTGCGTTATAAAGGATATTGGTTGCTCTTACATCAGCGTTGCTGGATAGCCCAAAAGTAGTTATTAGGGCTTTGGATAATATGCGATCTTTGTTGGGTTCTTCATTCCAGATAATTAAATTACCGTTTGAGGGAAGTTTGTGAGCTAATTGAGCAAAAGCAGAAATAACATCGTCTAAGTCTTTAAAATAATCGGGATGGTCTAGCTCCATATTAGTAATAATTAAATATTGCGGTGAATAGTTCAAAAAGTGGCGTCTGTATTCACAGGATTCTGCAAGAAATAATTCTCCTTTTCCAGCGTGAGCGTTGCCTCCTATGCAGGGAACATCGCTTCCTACGACAATAGATGGGTCGAGTTCTGAATCTAAAAGTATTTTGCCTAACATAGCAGTAGTTGTTGTTTTCCCATGAGTACCTGAAACACATATGCCGGTTTTTTTAGACATGAGTTTTCCCAGATACTCTGGATAGGTAAATACGGGAATGTTTAATTCTTTTGCGCGAGATATTTCAGGATGTTGATCGTTGTAAGCTGCTGAGGTAACTACTATGTCCGCATTATCAACATTTAAAGGATTAAATTCTAAGACCTGAATACCGGCCTTTTCTAGAATGGTATCGGTAAAAAATCTTTGATGGACATCTGAACCAGTAATAACAGCGTTTTCAATTTTACTTGCTATTTGTGCTAAAGCACTCATTCCTGTTCCTTTTATTCCTATAAAATGAATATGTACTGACAACTGTATCCTTCCTTCCGATATTCAATTCTAATCTACATTACATTATACCCAAATCTTACAAAAAAGGTATCATTTTTAAGGTGGAAAAATAGAGTAAAAGTAATAATATTTTTAAAAGTAACTGCTTAGTTGTTAAAAATAACTGTTCAACTTCAATTTATTACTTTTGATCAAAATATAATATTATTTATCAAAATTATGGCTTACTATTATAGTAGTAAGTATAATTCATTATAAATGTATTCAGTTTAAAACTAATACATGAAGAAATCCGATCAATAAAGAATCGGGAAAATTTGGGGTTATAAAGATTAATATTGAAGAATTTGAGGGGGATGTTGAAATGGGAAGCTTTGCAACATTGAGACAAATGGGTGTGCTTGATGGAAAAAAAAGAGGCGGACTGCTAATTAACAACCAGTTTATTAGTTATTTCCAATTTGAGTCAGCTTTGTACAATTTCCCTAAAGTGCTAGAGGCTGGAGTAATTGTTCAGTGTAATTGGGGTGAGGATGAAAAATTGAAAATTTATCTTGCCTTGGAAGATTCTTTTACTTCAGTGGAAGAATGCAAGAGGTATTGTGCTAATGTTGAAGGGTATGTAAGGCAAAAATTTTCCATTGAAATGCCTA
>JBAYAL010000243.1:0-3719 GCA_041669825.1 Eubacteriales bacterium
AAGTTAACTTTAGATGCAACGATTCAACATTTGTTAGAAGTAGAACTAGATTCTATTGTGGAAGAATCACATCCGCTAAGAGCATGTATTGTTGCAATGGATCCGATGACAGGGAAAGTTTTAGGAATGGGATCTAGACCTTCTTTTGATCCGAATAATTATTATGATACTAAGGCTGAACAACGTAGAAATTTGGCAACAAGTATGATTTATGAGCCTGGGTCAACTTTTAAAATTATTACTGGAGCTATAGCTTTAGAAGAAAAAATTATTGCGTCTGAAGAAAAATTTAATGATCCAGGATATTTAAAAGTTGGAAATAAAGTTATAACAAATTGGGATTCAGAAGAAAAATCTCATGGAGTAATAACATTTTCTGATGGTATGCGATTATCATCAAATGTAGTGCTTGCTCAGGTTGGGGAAAAAATAGGTGCTGACGTTTTTTATACATATCTTAAATCTTTTGGATTTGGTAGCAAGACAGGCATAGATATTTCAGGTGAAGAGCGTGGTCTTTTGATTGATAAGGAAAAAGTAAAGGATATTGAATTAGCTACGATGTCTTTTGGACAGGCAAATCTAGTTACTCCAATACAGCTTATTACGGCGATATCAGCCGTTGCAAACGGTGGAAATTTGTATGAACCTTATCTTTTGGATAAAATAATTGATTCCAAAGGTGAATTCGTATATGAACATGAACCCATAATAAATAAAAAAGTAATTTCCAAAACTACCAGCAGTTTAATGACCGATATTTTGGAGAGTGTTGTGGATGACGGAACTGGTAAAATTGCTCAGATTCCTGGTATTAAAGTTGCGGGAAAAACAGGTACAGCTCAAAAAATTGATCCTGTGACAAAAGAATATTCTGAAACTGATTATGTAGCCTCTTTTGTTGCTTACGCACCAACGGATGATCCGAGAATTGCTGTTTTGGTGGTGATTGATACGCCAGAAGGAGATAATATTCAGGGTGGAAGATTGGCAGGACCTCATGTAAAAAAAATTATTGAAGGAGCCTTACAATATTACGGAATTTCAGTTGCCTCAAATACCCCAAGTGATATTAATGATCTTGATTTAGAAGTTAATTTGCGTCCGGATCCAGAAGTAGTTAAACCGGAAAGATCACCTGGAAATGGAGAAGCTGTTGTTCCAAATTTAAAAGGTTTGACTATTCGTCAGGTTGGAGAAATACTTGGGAATCTTGAATTAAAAGGCAATCTTGTAGGAAGCGGATTAGTTATAAAACAATCTCCTCAAGCGGGAAAAGTAATTAATAAAGGCGATTGTGTAGAAGTAATATTTGAACCACAAAAATAATTGGTTGAAATGTGAGGTAAATAAAATTGAGTACTAATGAAAAAGATTATATTTTGAAATTTCTTAAAGAACTATCAGCATGTAGTGGTGTTTCAGGGTATGAACATGGATTAATACCCATTATAGAAAAAAAATTAAGTTCGTATGTTTCTGAAGTTTTTTCGGATAAAATGAACAATGTTTATTTCATAAAAAAAGGGACAGAAGCAAAAAATACAATCATGTTAGCTGCTCATATGGATGAAATAGGTCTAATGATAACTGAAGTAACAGCTAGAGGGTTTCTTCGTTTTGTTCCTGTTGGTGGAATTGATTATAGGACTTTGTTATATCAAGATGTTATCGTACATGGAAAAGAAAACATTACAGGGATAGTAGAATTCATACAGTCCTCGGATAAAGAAAAAGCGGTAAAAGTAGAAGATATGTATATTGATATTGGCTTTTCATATGGTGAAGCAGTAAAAAACATTCAGCCTGGAGATGTTGTAAGTATTAAAAAAAGTTGCGTAAATTTAACTGGTAACATTGTTACTGGAAAAGCACTTGATGATAGAGCTGGGCTGGCGGTGATTGCCATATGTCTGAGAGAACTTCAGAATATTAAGCATAAACACAACGTGGTTTGTGTTGCAACTGTTCAGGAAGAAATAGGGCTTAGAGGAGCTATTACAAGTACATATAATATAAACCCAGATATGGCAATCGCCATTGATGTCACGCATGGACAAAGTCTTGATAATGTAAATCAAGTTAATACAAAATTGGGAAAAGGACCGGTAATAGCTTTAGGACCCAATATTTTTCCTGAAATATACAAATCACTCTGCAACTGTGCTGAAGAAAATAGAATACCATATCAAATTTCACCAGTTCCAGGTCCAACCGGAACAGATGCTAGAACTATTCAGTTGAATAATTTTGGTGTACCTACAGGATTAGTTTCTATTCCTCTTCGTTATATGCACACTTCTGTGGAAACAGTGGATATACAAGATATAATTAATAGTGGTAAATTACTGGCTTATTATATAGCTAGTCTGCCTGCAAATTTGGAGGATGTATTATGCTTTTAAAAAAATTATGTGAAATCAATGCAGTATCAGGTAATGAAGGTAAGGTGAGAGAACATCTTAAGCAGATAATTGCTCCATATGTTGATTCAATTCATACAGATAAAATTGGAAATTTGATAGCCGTAAAAAGTGGAGCTTCTGAAATATCTCCTACTGTACTTCTATGTGCCCATATGGATGAAATAGGGCTTATGATAACTGAGATTACCACAGAAGGTTATCTGAAATTCCAACTGGTAGGGGGGATGGATATCAGAATTCTGGTATCCAAACAGGTAGTAATCAGCGATAAGGTAAAAGGTGTCATTGGTTCTAAGGCTATACATCTTCAAAAAAAAGATGAAAGAAAAAAAGCTCTGGATTTGGAAAAGTTGTATATTGATATAGGAGTAAATACAAAAGAAGAAGCGGAAAAATTAGTTAGAATTGGAGATTATGCTTGCTTTGATGTTTTTTATGAAGAATTTGGAGCAAATCTTATAAAAGCAAAGGCATTTGACGATAGGGCAGGATGCTATTTAATAACAGAAATACTTCACAATGTTCATGATTGTAAAATTATTGCTGCCTTTACAGTTCAAGAAGAAGTAGGCCTGAGAGGTTCAAAAGTACTAAGCAATAATATTCAGGCAGATTTTGCCATAATATTAGAGAGTACAAATGTTATGGATATCTGCGAAAATCGCGAAGACGAATGGGTAGGTGAGTTAGGAAGAGGACCTATATGCTCAGTTATAGATAGAACAACTATTTATAATAATCAACTCGTGAAACATATTTTTAATATAGCCAAAGAATTTGATATTCCATTGCAGTATAGAAAAGGTGCAAATGGTGGGAATGACGCTGGCAAAGTACATTTGGCTTGCAATGGGATACCAACAATTACCTTAAGTATTCCCTGTAGAAACATCCATTCTATGAATTCTGTAATTTCCAAAGATGATTTAGATAGTTGCGAATATTTAGTGAATAAAGTACTGGAAAAATTTTCCCTAAATAAGAAAATATAATTGTTGGAGGCTGTGAAATGAGTAAAAATATGTATGATTATTCTTTGCTTAAAGAACTATCCCAGGCTTTTGGACCCTCTGGAGATGAAAGTATGATAGCGAACATAATAGAAGATGCTGTTAAACCTTATTGTAATGAAATAAGACGTGATTCTATCGGTAATTTAATTGTGATCAAAAAAGGAAATAAAAAAAGAATAATGGTTGCGGCCCATATGGATGAAATAGGTGTAATCGTCACGTATATAGATAAAAACGGTTTTTTAAGGTTTTCTGCTATTGGCGGAATAAGAAATTCAGA
>JBAYAL010000244.1:0-3712 GCA_041669825.1 Eubacteriales bacterium
AACAAGAGAGAGAATACAGAGTCAGCTGGAAGCAAAAGGGGCTAGTATACCAATATTAATTCATCCCAGTGTTATTATTGGGCAACAGGTTGAACTGGGATTTGGAACAGTGGTAATGGCAGGAGTTGTGATTAATTGCTGTACCAGAATTGGAAAAGGTTGCATTATTAATACCGGTGTCACAATAGATCATGATAATGTGATTGAAGATTATGTTCACATATCGCCAGGAGTGAATATTGCTGGCACGGTGAAGATTAAAAAGAGTTCATGGATAGGTACTGGTAGCGTAGTTAGTAATAATGTAAACATCACCAGTTGCTGTAAAGTAGGTGCAGGTGCTGTGGTGGTTAGGGATATAACTGAGGCTGGGACATATGTTGGGGTTCCGGTGAGGAGAATATAGAGGATGAATATACTGTTTTTAACACTGTTAGATTTTTCAACAATTGACGAAAGTGGTATATATACTGATTTAATGAGAGAATTTGTAAAAGATAATCATAAAGTGCATATCATCTCCCCAATAGAGAAAAGAAAGCAAGAACCTACAAGGTTAATAGATAATAAGAACTATAAAATACTGAAATTACAGATTGGGAATATACAAAAAACAAATATTATAGAAAAGGGTATCGCTACTCTCTCTTTAGAAACTAAATTCAAGAGGGGCATTAAAAACTTTTTTTCAGATGTTAAATTTGATTTAGTGATTTATTCAACGCCACCTATTACATTACAAAAAGCTGTTGGATATGTGAAAAAGAAGGATAGTGCTAAAACCTATTTGCTATTAAAAGATATTTTCCCTCAAAATGCAGTTGATTTAGGCATGATGAAAAAGACAGGTATAAAGGGTGTTTTGTATAGATATTTCAGAGATAAAGAAAAAAGATTGTATAAATCATCTGATTATATAGGATGTATGTCACAAGCAAATGTGGATTTTATTTTACAACATAATCCAGAGATATCACCTGACCTTGTTGAAGTATGTCCTAATAGTATAGAACCATTGGCAATAAAGGATGATTATAAAACCATTGTAGAAATAAAAGAAAAGTACAACATACCGCTTGAAAAGACTGTGTTTATCTATGGTGGGAATCTTGGAAAACCACAAGGAATTGACTTTTTAATTGAATGTTTGAAATCAAATAAAGATAATGAAGAAGTATATTTTATTATTGTTGGTTCAGGGACAGAGTTTAACAAACTTAAATTTTTCTTTGATAAAGAAAAATTAAATAATGCTCAATTGTTTTCTCAATTACCAAAGAATGATTATGAAATGCTAGCAAATTCATGTGATGTGGGCTTGATATTTCTTGATAAACGATTTACAATACCCAATTTTCCATCAAGAGTTCTTTCTTATATGCAGGCTTCAATGCCTGTTTTAGCAGCTACGGATGTTAATACAGATCTAGGTGAAGTTATTAAAAAAGGTGAATTCGGATATTGGTGTGAGAGTAGTGATGTTAGAGAATTTAATTATAAATTAAAGAAATTGTGTGATGCAAAACTAAGAAAACAAATGGGAACAAAGTCTAGAAAATATTTGGAAGAAAATTATACTGCTAAGCGCTCATACAAAATAATAATGAAACACTTCTAATAACTAGAGAAGAGGTAATTAGATGTTTAAAGATAAGACGTTATTAATAACAGGAGGTACAGGTTCCTTCGGTAATGCAGTTCTTGAAAGATTTTTAAATACAGGCATAAAAGAAATTCGTGTGTTTTCCAGAGATGAAAAAAAACAAGATGATATGCGACATAAATATAATAATGATAAAATCAAATATTATATAGGTGATGTCCGTGATATTGCAAGTATTAAGAATGCGATGTATGGAGTTGATTATGTTTTTCAAGCAGCAGCATTAAAGCAAGTGCCTTCTTGTGAATTCTTCCCGATGGAGGCATTAAAAACAAATATTATAGGTACAGATAATGTCTTGACAGCTTGCATTGATGCCGGAGTAAAGAAAGTTATATGCTTATCTACAGATAAAGCAGCTTATCCTGTAAATGCTATGGGAACTTCGAAAGCTATGATGGAAAAAGTATTTGTTGCAAAGTCAAGAACAGTAGATCCTAATAAAACTCTAATTTGTGGCACACGATATGGTAATGTTATGTGTTCTAGAGGATCGGTCATTCCACTCTTCATAGAGCAAATTAAAGCAGGACAACCATTAACAGTGACTGAACTAAAAATGACTAGGTTTATAATGAGTTTGGAAGAAGCTGTTGAACTTGTCGTTTTTGCATTTGAACATGCTGAAAGTGGAGATATTATGGTTCAAAAATCACCTGCCACTACTATTGAAGTATTAGCTCAAGCTATAAAGGAATTATTCCATGCAGATAATGAAATTAAAGTAATCGGAATACGTCATGGTGAAAAAATGTATGAAACTTTGCTTACAAATGAAGAATGTTCCCATGCAATTGATATGGGTGATTTTTACCGAGTTCCTGCTGATAAAAGAGATCTTAACTATGATAAATATTTTAAAGATGGGGATCAAGAAAGAGGCAAATTATTAGAATTGAATTCTAATAATACAGAATTGCTTACTGTAGAACAGACAAAAGAAAAATTGTTAACCTTATCTTATATTAGAGAAGAAATCAAAGCTTGGGAGAATAGACAATGAAAATATTAGTAACTGGTTCAAAAGGATTTGTTGGTAAAAATTTAATAGCTGAGCTTAAAAATAGAGGATATACAGATATATTCGAATTTGATAAAGATACAGATCAATCTTTATTAGATCAATATACAAAAGAATGTGAATTTGTATTTCATCTAGCTGGGGTTAATAGACCTAAAGATGAAAAAGAGTTTATGAAAGGTAACTTTGGTTTCACTTTAGAGCTTTTGAATTTACTCAGAAAAAATAGTAATAAAGTTCCTGTACTTATAACATCTTCGATACAAGCAAAACTTGATAACCCTTATGGTAAGAGTAAAAAAGCAGGGGAAAATTTATTATTTGACTATAGTAAAGAAATAGGTGCAGATGTTTATGTTTATAGATTAGCTAATTTATTCGGTAAATGGAGCAGACCTAACTATAATACCGTTGTAGCAACGTTTTGTCATAATATAGCTAGAGATATTGATATTCAAATTAATAATCCTGATGCAGAACTAAGTCTTTGTTATATAGATGATGTGCTAGAAGAATTTATAAAAGTATTAGATGGAAATCCAAGTAAAGAAGATAATTACTGCATAGTTCCTACAGTGCATCATATAAAACTTGGGGAATTAGCGGAAATGATAAAAGGGTTTAAAGAAAGCAGAAAAAATATAAGCATTGCAAACATGAATGATAAATTAACGAAAAAACTTTATAGTACATACTTGAGCTTTTTACCAAAAAATGATTTTGCATACGATCTTAAGATGAATGTCGATCATAGAGGGTCTTTTACTGAAATGATAAGAACGCCTGAAAGAGGGCAGGTATCTATAAATGTATCAAAACCTGGAATTACGAAAGGTAATCACTGGCACCATACGAAAAATGAAAAATTCTTAGTTGTTAACGGAGAAGGTCTTATTAGATTTAGAAAGATAGATGAAGATGAAATTATAGAGTATAGAGTAAGTGGAGATAAACTTCAAGTAGTTGATATACCAACAGGATATACACATTCAATAGTAAACACAGGAGACACAGATATGGTGACCATA
>JBAYAL010000245.1:0-3706 GCA_041669825.1 Eubacteriales bacterium
ACATATATACATACACGACTTCAAAAACTGTACGCCTATAAAAAAAGTATTAAATTTAGCAGATAACAATAATCTTTCTCTTGACTGTTATAGTATGAGCTTGAATAGAGAGGTAGGATAATATGAAGGGAAGCAATTAAATTGCTTCTTTTTTTTAATAGGCAGTAATTATAATTGATTGTAAAACTTTGCAAATAAAAGAAGGTGATTTGTATTATTGCGTAGAAACTATTAAATTAATAAATATATTAACGATAAATTACAGCTTAGTATGTTAATTATTAATTGTTTGGCATATTAATAATTTTGGTATCAATATTTATTGGATGTTGCCTAATAATAAATTTAATCAAAATTACTAAATGAAAAAAATATGTTCACAAAGAAGTTATATAAAGAGGAGGATTACAATGTCTTTTTTTGAAAATTTAAAAGGAGCAATAACTCAAAAATCATCCAATTTGGATAAGCCTGATTTTTATAAAGCTGATACTAATGCTAAGGATCAGTTAGAACGGTTAAAAGAATTCTATAAAACTGCTCCAAGTAATGTGAAATCAAAAGTAGAAGGAGATATTAATAAGCTTGAATATGGTATTAAAGGAGAAGATAATGTTGCATTTGAATTAAAGAACAGCTATTTACCTATTATAGTATTGCATGATTTGCATATTGTCTTTGATGATTTGTCAGCGGAAATTGACTATTTGATTATTACTAAAAAATTCACATTAGTAATTGAGTGTAAAAATCTTACTGGAAATATAGAAGTAAATAACAATGGAGATTTTATTCGTACTACAAAATTTAATGGTAAATATAAAAAAGAAGGATTTTATAGTCCTATTACACAAAATACTCGTCATCTGGAAATGATTAAAAAAATCAGATTATCGAGAAAACTAAATGTTGTAATAAAAAAAATAATTGAAAAGTCCTTCCATGAAAATTATAAGACTGTGGTTGTTCTTGCTAACTCTAAAACAATTATAAATATGAAATATGCTAAAAAAGAAGTTAAAGAACAAATCATTAGGAGTGACCAGTTAATTGGGCATATAAATAAATTATTGAAAGAAAGTAAAAATGAGCCTATGACAGAAAAACAGATGTATGAACATGCGGATTTATTTTTAAGCTTACATACACCAAATACAACAGATTATATGAAGAAGTATTTAAGAGAAGATAATGAAAAGATACCAATTGCATCTAATAAAGGATCTGAACCACAAAAAACTGTAACAAATACAGAGGACTCTCCAATATTTAAAGAATTAAAAGAGTATAGATATGAAATCAGTAAATCAGAAGGCGTGAAACCTTATTTTATTTATAATAACGCACAAATAGAAGACCTTATTTCAACTATGCCAAAAACATTGGATGATATTAAAAAAATATCTGGTTTTGGTGATATTAAATGCCAAAAATACGGAAATGCAATTCTGGATATTATAAAAAAATATAGTTAATAAACATGCTAGCAGTATATATGGATTTAATTCATGGGGATGTCTTAAATGCTGTGGGAATAGATTTCAATAAAGAAACGAGAAAATACAGAGATTTTAAATTCATAGATAGGATTTTGTGTGCTTACCAATATAGTTGTGTTGTGTGGTATTAATAAATTAAAATTAACATTATCTATTACTATATATGACCTAATTTACAAATAGGGACATTAGTAAATTATCGGGACAAACTTAATATACTTTGTTATCAAAACGCCTTGAAACACAAGGCGTTTTAATGATTTGTTCATTGGCATACTTTTTGCAATGTAATTCAGTGGAACCTAGCGCTAAGGTTTTTTACCATAATATTTGTACGGGAGAAAAAAATATAATTAAAAACAGAAAGAAAGGAAGGTCGTATTCATGGAAGACAAAGGTTATAAATTCATACCTCATGACAAACCTTTCCGTTATCAAGAAGGGGATTTAACGGTTACACGGGGCAGTGCATGGTCGGGGCCTGGTTGCCATATTGGTTGTGGTGTTTTACTTTATACTGATAAGAATGATAAATTAGTTAAAGTTGAAGGAGATCCGGAAAATCCATTTTCACAGGGTAGGCTATGTGTCCGGTGCCTGGGTTTGCCTGAAGTCACCAATCACAAAGACCGACTGATGTATCCTATGAAACGTGATCCAAAAGATCGCGGCAAAGATAAATGGGAACGTATCAGTTGGGATGAAGCGTACGATCTTATTGAAGGAAAATTTAATAAACTTAAGAAGGAGCATGGAGCTGAGTCTGTCATATTTGCTCAAGGAACGGGACGAGATATAGCTGCTTATATCACACGTCTTGCTTGGTCCTTTGGTTCACCTAACTATACAACTTTCCTCTCCGGGGGAGCTTGTTATTTACCACGTGTAGCTGGGATGATAGCAACCACAGGTGCATTTTGGGTGGCTGACTGTTCACAGGAATTTGCTGATCGTTATGACAATCCAGAATACAAGGTGCCGGAGACAATGTTTGTATGGGGCAATTATCCACTTACTTCTAATTCAGACGGATTTTATGGTCATTGGGTAATTGACTTAATGAAACGTGGTATGAAGGTAGTTATGATTGATCCCAAAGTTACATGGCTTTCTTCTCGGGCAGAAGAGCATTTAAGAGTCCGTCCTGGAACAGACGCAGCTCTAGCACTCGGTATGCTGAATGTAATTATAAATGAAGAACTTTACGATAAAGAATTTGTTGAAAAATGGTGCTATGGCTTCGATGAGCTGAAGGAAAGGGTTCAGGAATATCCTGTAGACAGGGTATCCAAGATCACTTGGATACCTGAGGAAAAAATCCTTCGGGCTGCCCGTATTTTAGCTCAAAGCAAACCTGCTGCCTTGCAGTGGGGCGTTGCTGTGGATATGACTAAAGAAGCACTACCGGCAAGCCAGGCAATTATGGCTCTGTTTCAAATAACTGGTAATGTAGATATACCAGGTGGTGTTATCGTTCCTCCGGAAATTCTAAACTATGCCGGTGGTTGGGGAAGAGAACTTATCAGTGAAGAACAAAAAGTTAAACGTATCGGATTGGATAAATATGCTTTACTGCAGTATGGTTTCCAGATTGCTCATCCTGATACTTTAGTTGAAACCCTAGAAACAGAAAAACCCTATAAACTTCATGGTGCTTGGATTCAGACCAGTAATGCTTTGTCTTGTATGGGAGCAGATCCGCAGCGGCTCTATCGTGGCTTAATGGGTCTGGACTTTATCGCCTGTGTAGATTTGTTTATGACCCCAACAATTATGGGAGTTGCTGATGTTGTTTTACCGGCAGCTACGTTTCCAGAGCGCAATGGAATCCGCGTAGGAGATGGTTGCCAACGTGGCGAAGTCATCAACAAAGTTACCCAAATCGGGGAATGTAAGTCAGATATGCAAATTAATCTGGAATTGGGTAAGCGCTTTAATCCAGAAGCCTGGCCATGGGATAATGTGGAAGATATGTTCAGTCATATGCTGGAACAGACAGGTATGACCTTCACTGAACTCCAGAAAAATGCACCTGCTTATATGCCTTTTACTTACCGCAGATATGAAAAGGGGCTTTTGAGAGAGGATAAAGAGCCTGGTTTTAATACTTCCACTGGACAAATAGAGCTTTATTCTGGTTTTTATGAAATGGCAGGCCTTGATCCTCTTCCTTACTTTGAAGAGCCATCTCCCGGACCAGGTGCAAC
>JBAYAL010000246.1:0-3702 GCA_041669825.1 Eubacteriales bacterium
ATCTGACACATCCACACCAACCATGACATGACCTTGTTTAGCCAAACAACTCATACCGACACAACCCACATAACCTAATCCAAAAATCGAAATATTCATATCTTATATTTTTATATTGAATCTTTTTTATCTATTATTTTAATTAATTTCGCAGGAACTCCCCCTACTATAGTATAATCTGCCACATCTTTGGTGACAACTGCACCTGCACTCACAACGGCACATTTTCCAACTGTTACACCAGGATAAATAATAGCTCCTGTACCGATCCAACAATCATCTTGTAGCAATACAGATTTACCATACAAAGGTAAAAAAGATTGTAATTTAGAATAATTAGGACCAGAAGATAATAGTATCGTTACACGAGGAGCAATCGAAACTCTGTTACCAACTTCTAATTTAATATGTGGCGTTTTGGTATCGGTTATAACTAATAATGATTCTCCTAAATACACATTTTTACCAACTCTCACACCAGATAACCGTAATGTCAAAATTCGTATCTTATTATATGGAAATGAACCATAAACCCATTTATAAACTTTCAATAATAATTTCATAATGAATATTCTATTAATACGTTCACTATCTTTTTAACTTGAGATTTTGATAAATTATAGCTACAAGGAATAACCAACATTTGCTGGGCTAACTTTTCAGCATTAGGACAATCTCCTAATGTATAACCAAACAGATGACCCCATTCAATGCATTTTGAAAAATGTGGAGCTATTTCTATCCCATTTTTTTCGCAATTACGTATTAGTGAAATTCTATCTTCACATACGAATGGCAACATAAAACAGTTATTATTATCAGTATCAATACAGGGTACATATACATCCTTTATATTTTCAAGTATTGGCAATAAGCGTCTTACATTGTTTTGTTGTTTTTTCAAGTATGTCGTAACACGTGGTTTCTCTTTTTTGTATAGAGAGAGGACATACGAATAAATGTGTTTTTCGGTATGACCATAAGTATTTTCTGACATCTTCTTTTCTTGACTTTTTCTTTTTAAAGGTAGTACAAATCTATATATAAATGGTTTGTGCAACACTGATTTAACTACGCTTTGTGCAATAGCCATAATTTCTTGCTTTAACGTACTATTGGCTAATTTACTGTATTCTTGTTCTACTATGGGTAACAACTTTGCATTGTTAACTTGTAAGATTCCCCCATCTCCTATGGATGGAAACTTACCCTGGCCAATTGAATATACAGAACAATCACCACGCATACCGACTAAAACGCCAGAGGAATCTTTAGATAAATACGCATGAGCACAATCTTCAATAATTGGAATATTCTGACAAATATAAGTAATTTCATCCATATTATTAGGAATACCAAACAAATGAGT
Source organism: Eubacteriales bacterium (assembly GCA_041669825.1). Classification (GTDB taxonomy): domain Bacteria; phylum Bacillota; class Desulfitobacteriia; order Desulfitobacteriales; family Syntrophobotulaceae; genus JBAYAL01. Next base: position 1,370 of record JBAYAL010000246.1, read on the forward strand.
GACAATTAGTGCCGAAATATCCTTATTTTTCTTTTTCAAATCCTGAATATCCAATAAAAAATCGTTAGTAACATCAATAAAAACAGGAATATAGCCAGCTTTTTTGATAGCATTCATTACGGTATAACAATTATACATGCCTACTCCTATTTTGCTATTGGGAGGAAGTTGCAAGGCAGTGAGTGCTATGCGTAATCCTGTACGCGCATGATTGATAAAAAAAAAGTTTTCTTGCGGAGTGGGTGTTGGCTTTCTTTGTAGCACTTCTATAAAGGCTTTGCCTGCTGTATAGAGTGAGAAATGAACGTTTATTTTTGGTATCATTATTTATTGCGTATTTTTTTTACTAATTTAAATACCCAAAAACCAATTTTTCCGATTTGCATCAATAATGGCTTATGAACCTTTTCATAACGTCCATAATTTACCAATGTGCCACCAAATTTCTTTTTATAGTCACGAACACCATAAGGCTTATGCGGATGACCGGCTCCACCCCAATCGTATTGGTCAACTCCTTGCTCTTTTAAAAAGCAAAATACCTTCCAAGGGATAATATCATTTGGGTTTAACTTATAATAAGCAGAAAAACTTCCGCCATACCAATCGTAAGCTCTCTTTCCACAGACCAACACCATACGAACACCTACAAGAGTATTTTCAGAATAAACTCCAAAATAGATAAGATTACCTGATGGTATGAGATAATTTATAGCAATGTCAAATAATATTTTCGACGCTAATGGCAAACCCGCCCGACGATAAACTTCTTGCAATATTTCGTAAGCCTTGTCCTTTTCAAAATCATTATCTATTGGCTTTACTACTAATCCGAACTTCTCGGCTTTTCGTATACGCCCTCTACCATTGGACTGCATATCGCTCCACAACTCTTCGCTATCCTTCTGTAAATCAACTAAGATATCGAGATGTTCTTCATATTTGTAATTTAATTGGTCAAAAACAGTATGTAACCACTTCATTTCATACAAATTACGAACTTGCGAATAGATAACGCGGTTGGAAACATGCTGTTCGTAACAATTTACTAATTGAACACCAATAGTAGCGTCATTATTTATGACTAAAGGACTACCCATCAATACCGAACGTGATGTAAAATTTCCTAAAACACCTCGAAATTCACGCTGAATACACGCTACTAAAACTCCTTGAAATTCACCATTCGTGTCAATAGCTGCGCAAACAAAAGGTTCATATAAAGGTGTTTTTTCATAAACTTCGACCATTTCGGGCAGATGAAACACTTCGCCATGCGGATGACTTAAAACGAATGACCGCCACTGCTGACGATACTCTGTGTTGCTATTTAATAGAATAATATTCATTACTTTACTATATTTTTATAAATCTCAGTAATTTTGTGTGCTACCGTGTCGTTTTCCAATCCTAACTCAACAATACGCTGACGTCCTTGGGTACGCCCTTCAAACGCCATCGCTAGTTCGAGTTTTTCTGCTAGGTCATGAGCATCATACTTTGCCATATAACATCCATCGATTCCTGAAGAAATATCTATAACGTCTCCTACATCGACACTCACCAATGGGCAACCACAGGCCATGACTTCTTTCACAAATTGAGGAGATCCTTCTGTAAACGAAGTCATCACCGCGGCATCTACGGCATTCATTAACAGATTAACCTCTTCGCGCGAATATCCTTTTAGTTCAACTAATTCAACCTCTTTCAATAAATTAACAGCTCGTTGAGCTAAATCAGAATTCTTAACACGATTAGCAAAAGAACCTGAAAATAGCACGTATTTTCTAGATGGAAGAAATTTGAATTTTGCTCTCGCCTCTTGTTTATCAAACAGTTGAAAATTAGTACTATCTATGCCGCACGGTAGTAATTGATAATGCTTATGTGGAGCTGCAATGGTTATATTCCGTTGAGATACAAAAATAGAGTAAGCCGAAAAAGACATCGCTAATTTAGAAAAACGAAGAACCGATTTATTATTAATATCACTTCCGTGAAAAGTGGTCACTACCGGAACTTTCCGTTGCATATTAGCCAATAATCCAGAAAGACCATAATGCGCATGAATAATTTGAGGATCAAACTGTTTAATGACACGGATTAATTGTGAAATATTTTTCAAATACCCAATAACACCATGACCTTGAATACCAAAAAATAAGAGGTCATGACCGTTGTTTTCTAACGCTTGAGCTTGTTCCACAATAAAAGGGGCATAAAAGCCTTGGTTGAAACTTGCCACTATTAAAATTTTCATACGTCGTTATTCGTTTATTTGGCAATGATTAAACTAACCCCCTTCCGGCCAACTTAAACCAACTCCACGC
>JBAYAL010000247.1:0-3691 GCA_041669825.1 Eubacteriales bacterium
AGGCTTTACTTACCCGATCCGTTATTTCTGTTATTTCCAGTTCAGGGTCTACTTCTGTTTTAATTCTTCTAAGTTCTCCACGAGCCTCCAATGCATTCACGAAATCATGCAAGTCCCGATAAGCCATGTGGCAACCTCCTTAAGTGAACGTGTTAATAATTTATTTATTCATACTCCTATGGTACCATCCGATTATACCTGAAAAACCTACAAGTGGAAAAGGTAATAAATTAGATAACTCAGCCAACACCCAGCTTCTGTTGACGAGATTCATGAAATTCTTTATCAGTTTACCTTAATAGCGGCCAGCAAGAGCATCAGTATTCTTTTGAGCGATCGAAGGCGTATCAGTTGCACTCTTGAGTGTCATAATGGAAGGGTGAAAGTTACACCATGTGAAACGTTATACTTTTTGATGATAAAATAAATAGCCCTGCAAAAGAGGGCTACTAAGAAATTATTTTCACCGTAAATCCCTAAACAACTGCTGCCGGATTCAATAGGGATAAGTCTTCACCAAGTTCTTTGATCATTTCGTTTAATAATCTACCGGCAGTTCCCTGTTTTGATGTAAACCTTTCAAGCAAACACTCACTTGTGTACAGATACTCTGGGGCAGGCAATCCCTTCCCATGAATCATTTCAAAAGCGATACCTAAATTATGCCCCAACTTTTCATAAATTTCAACCAAAGGAACATCCACGTCTGCCAGCTTGGCAGCTGTTCGAAATGCTGTTGCATATAACGGACCGCGAGTCATTTTTACAACTGTCTCTATATTATTTTCTATTTTATATTGTATTACCAGTCCTTCGTTAATTTGACACATAAGTTGTGAAAAGTCATCCAGAAGATGATCCGCCTGGGCTTCAAGTAATAGTTTTAAGATTCGTCCGAAAATATAATCTCCAATCAAGATCGAAAACTGTAATTCACGGTCATAAGCCTGTCCCTCGTCTTCATCCATGACCTGTCCATGAATATAGTTGGCAAAATATATCGTCTTGAAAAGGTTAGCCATGTCAATCGTCAGTTGCCTTTTAATGCCAATACTTCGGTAACCAGCAATGACAACCGCAGGTAAGATATGAAATGTCAAATCCTGCTTCAGGCTATCAAAGTAGACGGATAATTCTTCCCACCAAGGCGAAAGACTGTTCTGAAAGCTAATCTCTACGTCCTGTAAATCAGCCTGCATGTTCCTGGTAAAAATAAATCCCATGCCATAGTCCTCCTTAAATTAAACAAACATATGCTGTCTGCACAGTCTATGGAATATTGTAATCAAAATATCGCTTTGCTTCTATAAAAAAATATTTTATCTGCACATTTTTATACACCAAGGATGGAGAATTCCCCTTAGCTTACTCACCCTCTATTGGGGGGATTAATAATCAATATCATTAAATTAGCCTTCCAAGGCAAGACTTTATTTAAAAAGTAAAACCTTACTTGTTATTATTATTGTAACAAGTAAGGTCAACTATTTATACTTATTTTTTCTCTGTTCTTACTTCGGTCTACTAAAATAGTATCCCTCCTAAAGATTTACCACCAAGCGTTCTTCCTGGTTTTCGATTAAGCCCCGTTTGACTTCTGAGGCATTAACGTACGTAGCTCCAAACTTTTCTGCCATATAGTTGCATGCGTCCCAGGGATTTACCTTGTCTCCACAGGTAAACACATCAACCGCAGCATAACCTAGTTCAGGCCAGGTATGAATCGCCAGATGAGACTCAGAAATGACAACAACTCCACTTACTCCTTGCGGACTGAACTTGTGGAAAACCATTTCTCTTACTTCAGCTCCAGCCTCCAAAGCGGCATTGACCATGATATCCTCAACCTTTTGGATATCATTCAACACCTCAAATCGACATCCATACACCTCTGCCAGCACATGTCGGCCCAAAGACTGCAATAATTTTTCCTCCCTTCAGTTGTTTAATCTGTTCCCAAACCTCCTTTATTTGTAAAATTCAAAGATACAGGTAGAATTTTAACATAATTGTGGGGCATGTCAATAAATGAATTAAAAACATACCTCACAAATTTATACTCTTATTTAACGACTAAATCAGTCAAAAAGAATGTTTCTCTACTATATGCAATACAAAAAAATATGATACAGAAAGTACTTCTATGGACAAAAGATTTAGTCTAATCCGTTAATAATATTGTTCATCCCGTGCATGAACTCTTTTTGATTGCCTTCCCCTAGAAGGTCATACAACTGGGAGTTAAAATCTATCCCTATTTTACTAACTTTTGCTCCTACTTCGCGCCCTTTATCGGTAATAAACACACGAATGGCACGCCTATCCTGAGAGTCCAAACGCCTTTCAACCAGATGTTCTTTCTCAAGTTTGTCCACCAGAACAGTCATAGAAGAACTGTCGATGAGCGATTTATTTCCAATTTCTTTTAGCGTACAACCGTCTTCATCAAGCAGGGTATACAAGATAAAGGATTGGGGGATGCTCACTCCAAACTCATCCAGATTACGGTTAAGGCTTTTTTCCATTTTCTTCAAAGCCACTCTGAAACTAAACGCCAGGTAATTATTCAGTTCCATCCTTGAACAACTCCTTCTTCATTAAAATGTAACTCGAAATATTACAAACAGATGTAATGTTCAAATCCTGTTAAGCAAATGATTCAGCATTTCTTCTATTTGTTGTACAATTGAAAATTGTTACATTTTTATATATTACTTGCTTTAATAGTATTACATAATTTATTGATTTGTAAACCTAAAAGTAAAAAATAGCCTTATAACTCATTCTTCCCAACAACCAATGCTTGAATTTTCTACAGTTTAATGCTATTTTAAATCTAAAGTGCAGATTTTAAAAGCAATGATTGGAATTAGTAAACAGATTTTGTTGTCTCAGAGAGCCGGAGAAGCTGTGAACCGGTACAACATCCCTGTTGAATGGATCCCTGAGCTGCCATTCTACCCCATTAAGCGGACAAAGACTGGCCGGAACGCTTCCCCGTTACAGGAAGAAGGTACTTGTACCTACTAAAGTGGACCTTGCAGTCAATAAGGGTGGCACCGCGGATAACCTCCGTCCCTTGAGGACGCGAGGTTTTTATTATACTATCAAACCATTTAAAATGTCGATAGTATCAGAATTTTCAGACACCAGCCGCTGTCAAGGGATCGGCCGAAGTTCATTTTTCTAATTTATCCCATAGTAAATGGTATGGATATTCATTACTGGAAAATTTCATCCAGCATTTTCAAACCTAAAAACAAAACGATAATCAGGAGGAGTAAACGAAATGGAAAGAAAGCGAATTTTAACTGGTGACCGGCCTACAGGAAAACTTCATTTAGGTCACTATGTCGGCAGTCTCGCGAACCGAGTAAAACTGCAAGAACAATATGAATCCTATTTTCTCATTGCCGACATGCAGGCTTTAACCACACATTTTGAAAAACCGGAAGGTCTTAACCGTGATGTCATGCAAATTGCGGAGGATTACCTGGCAGCAGGCATCAATCCAGAGGTATCCACCATTCTTCTACAGACCATGATTCCAGAAATGCATGAGTTGACATTATATTTTTCAATGTTTACAACGGTAAACGTGCTGCGCCATAATCCAACTGTTAAAACCGAGGCCAGTCAGCATGGGTTTAAGGATATGACCTACGGATTTCTAGGCTATCCAGTATCCCAG
>JBAYAL010000248.1:0-3689 GCA_041669825.1 Eubacteriales bacterium
TAGATGTGGTTGAATCTTCTCATTACCGTAATGCTCAAAACACGTTGGAACATTTGTTGAAATGTGGTGTCATTCCAATAATAAATGAGAATGATACGGTGGTAGTGGAAGAACTTTGTTTTGGCGATAATGACAAATTATCAGCTTTAGTGGCAGGCATGGTTAATGCTAATTTACTTGTCCTTTTGACTGATGTAGATGGTCTATTTACTTGTAATCCATTGAAGGATTCTTCAGCCCAATTGATTGAAATAGTTGAAGATGTTTCTGAAGTTAAAAATCTGGCTGATGGGAAAGGTTCAAATTTAGGTACTGGAGGAATGATTACAAAACTCAAGGCTGCGGAGATGGCAACAAGATTTGGAATTACTACTTATTTAATGAATGCTTCTAGAATTGATGAAATACTTAAGATCCCTTGTGGAGAAGCCCCTCATGGGACTATGTTTACACCAGCAAAACATAAACTTGCCGGAAAAAAAAGATGGATCGCTTACGGTGCGCTGTTTATGGGTAGTATTGTTATTGATGAAGGTGCCCAAAAAGCTCTTGTAGAAGATGGAAAAAGTCTTTTGGCAACTGGAATAATCAAGCTCGAAGGATGCTGGGAGAGAAAAGATTTGGTGAGGGTAATAAACGGATACAATGAAGAGATTGCTAGAGGAATAGTTGAATTAAGTAGTGAAGAAACAGATATTGTGAAGGGACTTCATTCTGATGAGATGTTGGCTTGTATTTCTGATTTAAAAGGTGAGGAAGTAGTTCATCGGGATAATATGACGATTGTTTATGAGGGGTGTAGTTAGATATTCACTGTTTGATTACTTGGTGCGAAGTTTATATATAATGAATTAATATTAAGGGGGATTAATATGAATTTTCATCCTGAACTTGTTAAGATAGGTAATAGGGCAAAACATGCAGCAAGAAGGCTTGCTTTTACTGGTACAGAAGAGAAAAATAAGGCTTTGCTAGCAATGGCTGATGCTTTATTAAGGAATGAAAAAAGGATTCTTGAAGCAAATGCTATAGATGTTGTAAAAGCTGAGGAAAAAGGATTAAAAAAAAGTTTGGTTAATCGCCTGAAATTATCTTCGGAGGGGATAGCTAATATTAGTAATGCGTTAAAAGATATTGTAGGGCTTCCTGATCCAGTTGGCGAAGGGAAGTTTTGGACAAGACCTAATGGACTAAAAATTCAAAAGACAAGAGTTCCTTTGGGAGTTATTGCTATGATCTATGAAGCTAGGCCGAATGTAACAGTTGATGCAGCGGCACTTTGCTTGAAATCAGGAAATGCTTGTATTTTGCGCGGTGGTTCTGAGGCAATTGAGAGTAATAAGGTTTTGGCTGAGATTATCTCGGTAGCTGCAGAAGGCAGCGGAATGCCTGAAGGTTCTATACAATTAGTTACAATGACTGAAAGAGAATATGCCCAGCAGTTAATGAAAATGAATAAATATATTGATGTTATTATCCCACGTGGAGGTGCAGGACTTATCAGGACTGTTGTCGAGCAGGCTACAGTGCCAGTAATTGAGACTGGAACTGGTAATTGTCATGCTTTTGTTGATAAGGATGCAGATATGAGGAAGGCTGTTTCTATTGTTTTTAATTCAAAAACCCAAAATCCTGGCGTTTGTAATGCGCTTGAAAGTCTACTTGTAGATGAAAAGATTGCTGAGGAGTATTTACCACTAATTGGCAAAAAGTTTAAAGATTATGGTGTAGAGATTCGAGGCTGTGAAAAGACAAAGAAGATTCTCCCTGATGTTCAAATTGCGACTGAAGAAGATTGGGGGACAGAATATTTGGATTTAATTATTAGCGTGAAAGTGGTAAAAAACCTTGATGAAGCACTTGATCATATTTATGAGTATAGTACAAAACATTCGGAAGTTATTATTACAGAGAATTATACATCTGCACAGCGATTTTTAAATGAAATAGATGCAGCAGCGGTATATATTAATGCGTCTACTCGTTTTACAGATGGGGGAAGATTTGGTTTTGGGGCAGAAATAGGAATAAGCACTCAAAAACTTCATGCCAGAGGACCAATGGCTTTAGCTGAACTCACTACAGAGAAATACGTAATTTATGGAAATGATCACATAGTTGACTGATTTTTGTAAAATATATAAAATTATATAATAAAAAGCTATATAACATTTGATTTACTTATACACTTAATGTTATAATTTTAGAGAATATTCTTTAAAATTCGTCATTGGTGTATTTTGTTTTATAAGAAAATAATCTAATGTTGTTATGTGTAACTTATATTTGAAGTATCAATAATTCCAGTTAAAGATAATAAGTGATTATTTTCTAAAATTGTAAGGTTTCTGTATTTGGATCAATGTCTTGATCAATACAGATGAGGATAATAAAAACGGAATTAGTAAAAATGTATTTATTTTGGGAGGAGGATAGAGATTATACAAATATAATTAGACGAGGATAGTTGTGTTTGTGTTAAATAGTACATGATTTTACAAAATATTACTTTATTAGGAGGTTAATGATGAGCTGCGAAGTAAAAAATTGTCAGTGTAGTTGTGAAGAAGAAACAGATCAGCAGAAATTAGAAAGAATTGCTGAAATAATTAGTCAGTATAAAGACAGAGAAGGTAGTTTAATTCAAGTTCTTCATATGGCTCAGAGTATTTATGGTTATTTGCCACTTGAGCTTCAAAAATTTATTGCTGAAAAAATGGATAAGCCTTTATCAGAGGTGTCCGGTGTAATAACCTTCTATTCGTTCTTTTCCACACAACCAAGAGGAGAGCATACTATAAGAGTTTGTCTTGGTACAGCATGTTATGTGCGAGGTGGTAAAAAAGTCCTTGATAAATTACAGAAACTTCTCGAGATTGAAATTGGTGGAACTACTAAAGACCTAAAATTTACATTAGAGGTTGCTCGTTGTATAGGTGCTTGTGGTCTTGCTCCGGCGATGATGATTGATGATGAAGTATACAAACAGGTGAATCCTGATAAATTAGAAGCAATTCTTGCGAAATTTTAAATAATTACTTATTGGAGGTGAAAACATGAGTGAAATTATGATAAATAATGTTACTGAATTAGATAATATAAAAAAAATATATAAAGAAAAACTTTTCAAATATAAATATCAAATACTTGTATGTGGAGGAGCAGGATGTATTTCATCTAATTGTGGTGAAATAAAAATTGCTTTGGATAAATGTTTGGAAGAAAATGATCTATTGGATGATGTGTGTGTTACTGTTACTGGATGTATGGGAACTTGCGCTGTTGGTCCTGTTCTCCTGGTAATGCCTGATGAAATTTTTTATACCGAAGTAACTCCTGAAAAAATGGTTAAGATTGTAGAATCTCATATTATGCTAGGCCAAATTATCGAAGAATATACTTTTTATGATGTTAATTTGAATAAACATGTTCCTAAATTAAGTGATATTGACTTCTTTAAAGATCAGGTGAAGATTGCTCTTAGAAACTGCGGAGCTATAGATTATTCGTCAATTGATGCTTATATAGCTAATGATGGTTATTATGCAATTGCCAATGCAGTAAGTAAATTGGAACCTATAGATGTCGTTGAAGAAGTAAAATTATCAGGTCTACGTGGTCGTGGGGGCGGTGGTTTCCCAACAGGAATCAAATGGGAAGCTGGATTAAAGGCTGAAAGTGATCAAAAA
>JBAYAL010000249.1:0-3685 GCA_041669825.1 Eubacteriales bacterium
ATATCCATAGAATACTTAACCGCTTCAGGAGCTGGCCCTCCTGTAATATTCCTTGCATTTACACAATATTTAATACTTATTGCTTCGTATAAGTCTTTTTCAAATACTTCCGAAACCTTTTTAAGCTCTTCAAATTGTATATCTTCTAAAGCACATCCCCTTTTAGAACATTCCAGAACCAATTTACCTACTATCTCATGCGCCTGCCTAAAAGGAACTTTTTTCTTTGCTAAATAATCAGCAAGATCAGTAGCATTGGTAAACCCTGCTTTTGCTTCCCTTTCCATAACATCTTTATTTATTTTCATTGTTTTAAGCATCGGTTCCATTACTAAAAGTGATTTTTTCACATTATCCACAGCATCAAATACACATTCTTTGTCTTCCTGCATATCCTTGTTATAGGCAAGTGGCAATCCTTTCATAACCGTCAAAAGAGCCATCAGATCACCATATACCCTTCCAGTCTTTCCCCTTACCAACTCTGCTACATCAGGATTTTTCTTTTGAGGCATAATACTTGACCCTGTAGAATATCCATCATCTATTACAATAAAATTAAATTCTCCACTGGACCAAAGGATAAGCTCTTCGCATAAACGGCTTAAATGCATCATAACTATTGACGCTGCAGACATAAACTCCAAAGCAAAGTCTCTATCGCTTACCCCATCGATACTGTTTAATGTCACACCGTCAAATCCCAATTCTTTTGCTACTTCTTCTCTCAAAAGTGGAAAGGTTGTTCCCGCAAGGGCTCCTGAACCAAGAGGAGAAAGATTGAGCCTTTTTCTACCATCTTTAATCCTGCCCAAATCACGTGAAAACATCTGGACATAGGCCATTAAATGATGTGAAAATGTTATAGGTTGAGCTTTTTGTAGATGCGTGTAACCAGGCATCCAAGTTTGAAGATGCTCTTCTGATAAGTTCAACAGAGTTTCAATCAATTTAACTAACAATTCTGTTATATTATCAATTTCCTCACGAAGAAAGAGTTTAAAATCTACTGCCACCTGATCGTTGCGACTTCTACCTGTGTGCAATTTTTTCCCAACTGTTCCTACTCTTTCAGTAAGTATTTTTTCCACATTCATATGAATATCTTCAGCACCTACTTCAAATTCTATTTTTCCTGCTTCGATATCCTCTAGTATACCTTGTAGCCCCTTAATTAACTGACCAGCCTCTTCAACAGAAATTACACCTATTTTGCCAAGCATTCTAGCATGAGCTGTACTTCCCTGAATATCCTGTTTATATAAACGCTGGTCAAATGATATTGAAGAATGAAAATCTTCAACCAGAGAATCTGTGTCTTTTTCAAACCTTCCACCCCAAAGTTTCATCTTAAATATTCCCCTTTCAATTCTACCTTTAAAATATTCAATTATTTAATCATTATATTTTTAATTGCAATAAGTAATACTATCAATATTACTTATTGCAATTATAGTATACTGCAACAAATGTTAGTATTTCCATAAAACTCTCATCAAAATACAATATATTATTATTTTTACTAACTTTAATAGTAAAGATAATTAAATTTTAAATTATCTTTGGCAAATAGTCTATTATGCATATTTTTTTATAATAATCTTATCTCTACATCCTTAAATAAATGATATTTTAGTATTATTTATTTAATCTCCTTAAAAGTAGGAGCGCGGAATAAGCCGCGCTCTTAATCTTTATAAATAACCACTAAAAAGTATTATTTCAAACCCGATTTTTTCTCCATCATAGCTCTTACCTTTAATGGAAGTCCAAACAAATTAATAAACCCTTCAGCATCTTGCTGATTATATACCTCATCTTCACCAAAAGTAGCAAATTCTTCACTATAAAGCGAATAAGGTGACTTAATACCTGTTGGAGTGCATGAACCTTTATAAAGCTTAAGTCTTACTGTACCTGTAACATTTTTCTGGGTAACATCCACAAAAGCATCCATTGCTTCTCTTAAAGGTGAATACCATACTCCATCGTAAACCATTTCAGCATATTTAAGTGCCACTTGTTCTTTATAATGAAGTGTCATACGATCAAGTGTGAGTTGCTCCAAGGCCTCATGTGCTGAATACATAATCGTACCACCTGGAGTTTCATAAACACCACGGGATTTCATCCCAACAAGTCTGTTTTCAACCATATCTACAATACCAACACCATTTTTTCCACCTAGATCATTTAATTTTTCCAACAGTTTTACTGGAGACAATTTTTTTCCATCTACTGCGACTGGTATACCCTTTTCAAAATCAATTTCTATATATGTTGGTTTATCCGGAGCTTTCTCTGGAGAAACACCTAGCAAATACAAATCTTCTTTGGGCTCATTCCATGGATCTTCCAGATCTCCGCCCTCGTGGCTCAAATGCCAGAGATTGCGATCCATGCTATATGGCCTAGACTTAGTCACTGGAACAGGAATACCTCTTTCTTTGGCATAATCAATAGCATCATCACGAGATTTAATATCCCATTCTCTCCATGGGGCAATAATCTTCAAGTCAGGATTAAGAGCTTTAACTGCCAGTTCAAAACGCACCTGATCATTACCTTTCCCTGTTGCACCGTGAGCAATAGCCACTGCTCCTTCTTGTTTTGCTATTTCTACAAGCCTCTTAGCAATAAGAGGTCGAGCGAAGGAAGTTCCTAAAAGATATTTACCTTCATACACTGCTCCAGCTTTTAAAGTAGGATAAATAAAATCTGTAATAAATTCCTCTTGAAGATCTTCAATATACAATTTTGAAGCACCAGTCTTAGCTGCTTTTTCATGTAACGGTTCTAATTCTTCTCCCTGTCCTAAATCTGCTGCCATAGCTATTACTTCATATCCGTAATTTTCTTTTAACCACGGAATAATTATTGAAGTATCAAGTCCTCCGGAATAAGCTAATAATACTTTTGCCATTTTTATATACTCCTTTTATTTCATTGTTTAGATTAATTATTAGTCAAGTTTACATCAAAAGGGCCATTATTGCTTTATGAGCATGAAGTCTATTTTCAGCTTCATCAAACACAACAGACTGTGATCCTTCGATCACATCCTCTGTAATTTCTTCACCCCTGTGAGCAGGTAAGCAATGCATTACAATTGCTCCTGGGTGGGCAACTTTTAACATTTCTGAGTTAACTTGATATCCTTTAAAAACCTTCTGCCTAATTAGCGCTTCTTCTTCTTGTCCCATACTTGCCCAAACATCTGTATAGATTATATCAGCTTCTTTAGCCGCCTCCAACGGTTCATCAACAACTTTTGCAGAACCTCCGCTTAACACTGCATTATTACAAGCTATATCCATTATTTCCACTGACGGTTTATATCCTTTAGGAGATGCCACAACTATATTCAATCCCATCTTAGTTCCTCCAAGAAGAAGTGAGTTAGCCATATTATTGGAATCCCCTACATATGCAAGTTTTAATCCAGCAATTTTCCCCTTATATTCTTTTATAGTCATCAAATCTGCCAACACCTGTGTTGGATGAAGATAATCAGTCAACCCATTAATTACAGGCACCGAAGAATATTTTGCTAAATCAGTTACTTCTTTATGACTAAAAGTCCTAATCATTATACCGTCAACCATCCTTGACAAAACTCTAGCTGTATCTTGAATAGGCTCCCCCCTCCCAATCTGAATATCCCTATTGCTTAAAAACAAGCCAT
>JBAYAL010000250.1:0-3682 GCA_041669825.1 Eubacteriales bacterium
ATCCCTGTACAGGTGAGCTTACTACTGAAGATGGAGAAATTACTGCACCAGGCTTTATTCCACAGTTTATTAGTAAACTAGATTCTACAGTAACTCAACAAAAGGAAAAAAATGGTAAGAATGGTTTCGGAGTTGATCAAATAGGAGATGGAGGAACCTATCCTGATCCTAAAAATATTATAATGATTTATTTAACAAGTGATGGATCATCTGCTGAAGTCAAGGTTTTTAGTAATGATTTAAACGAGATTTTATGGTCATCTGTCGATTGAAATCAAGGTTGAAAAAGGAGTAATGAAAGAGTGGTAGTTTATTCAGTATTTGTCGGTATATTGGGACTAGTAATTGGTAGTTTTTTAAATGTGGTAATTTGGAGAGTACCGAATGGAGAATCAATTGTAAAACCTGGGTCTCATTGCCCTAAATGTGGGCATTTTTTAAAAGCGTGGGAATTAGTTCCTGTTTTAAGTTATATTATTTTGAAAGGCAAATGCCATAATTGTGGAAGTAAAATATCTCTTAGATATCCTGCGGTTGAAATGCTAACAGGTATCCTTTATTTTTTCACAGCATATACTGCGAAAAATTTTGGAGTGTGGGAATTAGGTCTTAATTTAACATTTATTTCTTTGCTAATTGTTCTTGCTTTTATAGATTTAGATTCATACAGACTTCCTGATGTCTTGGTTTTACCTGCTTTTGTTGTTGGTATTCTGAAATCATTTGTTATAGGTGATCCTGAAATATGGAGATCTTTAGTTGGAGCGTTAATTACCTCAGGTATTTTCTATTTGATTGCTATATTTTATTCCCAGGGTATGGGGATGGGCGATGTAAAATTCGTTGCTGCTCTTGGCGCTTTTCTGGGATTTCCAGATATATTATTAGCCGTATTTTTAGCCAGTTTAATAGGCGTGGTGGCAGTTGGATTGATGCTTATATTTACTAAAAAAGGCTTTAGAGATCCTATTCCATTTGGGCCATTTTTGGTAATGGGTACATTGCTTATTTTTTTCCTAAAAGATTGGTTATTAAGTTTTGTAATGTAAACTTTGGGGATTGGTTGGATATTTATGATTTTGAATGTTGAGGTATCTAACAAAGAAATACGTATTTTAGCAGAAAATCACAGCTGGTTTGAAAGAAAAAATTGCTGCAATGGTTTAAATTATTATAAAATACCTCTTGAGAGAGGTATTTTTAATAATGGTATTTTAGAAAATGAAGATAGATTGGTCGAAGTTCTTAATGAGTTTAGAAAAAAAATTTTAGGAAAAAGAAAGCTTTATGTAAATTTACTTGTTCCTTTTGAAGGTGGGTTATTAAAAAATTTTAATTTACCTGCGATTAAACCTAAGGACATATATTTTGCTGTTTATTACTTTTTAGAAGATGAATTGCCTGTGTCAATATCAGAATGGATATTTGAATATAAAATAGTTGATCGAACAAAAGAACAAAATGATATCCATGTTTTAGCTATTAAAAAAGTAATAGTAAATCAATATGTGAATTGTTTTAACAAAGCGGGGTATGAAATTTCAAAGGTAGATTTTGCAGTAGAGGCTATAGGCGATTTTTTAGGGTATTTTGGATATGATGATATTATTTTTTTGAAGGAAACTTATTCGGAATGTTTGCAAATAGTAAATTATTATCAGTCCATTCCTTTGTCAGTAAGGTATATTGAAAATGAAATTGATTTATCAAGGTATTTTTCTTTTAATGTGTTTAATGATAGAAATACTGTAGTTGAAAGTATTATAACTGACGGGAGTTCACTTGCTGAAGTATGTTCTAGGAAGTTGATTAATTCAGGAATTGGGGAAAATAAAGTTTTTCTTGAAAAAGAAATAATATCAGTAAAAGATGTAATAGCTGAAAAATACAAAAAACTAATTGTTAGTGAAGGCTCATCTGTTTTTGCTGTACTGGGTGAAATCTTAAATAATACTAAGATTAAAAGCAAAAATAAAGAAAAGATCAAAAATACAAATAAAGCAAAGAAGAAGAATTTTTCTTTTAATTTTTATCGTGAACGAGTGCTAAAATGTCATAAAAGGATTCTTGCAGTTTTAACAATTGTCTTTTTATGCTGTTCAATAATGTTTTGTATTTTTTGGTATCCATATTACAGTCAGGCAGTTCAAACAACTGCTGAAATAAAAGAACTGGAGGAAAAGATATCTTTACTTAAGGATTCAGATATGAGTGTTGCCGTTGAACAATGGGGAAGTAAAATTAATACCAGAGAGAATAAAAATCTCTATATTATTCTAAAAAAGATAGTAGACGGTTTTGATGATGCTATTGATGTGGAAAGAATAAATTACCAAAATGGAAAAATAACTATTTTAGTAGAGTGTTTAAGTAATGTAAAAGCAGCCAATTTTGTAGATGAATTAATGGTAGCTGGAGGGAAGAATGTCAATTTGATGAGTTACAAGTGTAATTCTTTAGGTGAAATTCAATTAAATATTACTCTGGAAATATGATATGATAACGAAGGAGCCAATTGAGATATGAGGATTTTTAGTGGTTCTTATGTTAGTAATGAATACTTGAAGAATTGGATAAGCAAAATAAGAACATCTGAAATACTTTTAGTTGGTATAGTTGTTATTTTTGCAGTATTTATTTGTATATATGTGGTTCTGATACACCCTATATATAAAGAAAATAATTATTTGAGTGAAAAAACAGTTCTGAATAATGAATTTGAACAACATGAAAAAATAGTTAAAAATGAATGGCTGTCGGTTCTGCATAATAATGATATACCTATTAAAATGGATAATATAAAAAATATATTTATAGAACATAATATTGAAGTAGTTGATATAGAAATAGAAAATTTTCTCTTTGATAGTAATTCTGTAGTTAAAGATGTATCTGCAAATATCAAATTAAATGGTAATTGGCAAAATATCATTGAGGCTTTAGAATCTATTGGACAGCAAGGATATATTAGCATTGAAAATATTGATCTAAATTCAGGAACTAATCTTGTGGAACTTAAAATTTATTATATATAGTGATAACAAATACAACCTCGTTTACCATAATATGGATGGGAGGGGTTGCAAATGAGAAAATATATGATAAAAAAAGGTGATAACCTTTGGATATTAGCTCAACAAAACGGTGGATGCGTGGAAAAGTATGTCAGTATCAATCCTGGTATTAATCCGTGTGGTCTTAAGGTTGGACAAATAATTAATATACCTGATGAGGAGAAAAATTGTTCTGTTTGTAGTAATATAAAAGGTGCAAATAGATGTGATGATGTGATTCTTGAGATAGAGGGAGTAAAATTTACGGTTACCAGAGTTGGAGAACCAAGTATCCCACATGAAGTACAGTTGATTATTCCCAGAACTGAGATTAGTAAGACGGAAAATCCTTATACAGGTTGCATAGAGACTTCTATAATGATTAGTAATGTAAATATAATTAATTCGCCAAGAATTAGAAGCGAAGGAACAGGTGTAGAAAAAAGCAAAGAGGTGCAGCAATGAAAAATATCTATGTTTTCAATGGAGTTAATATGAACCTTTTGGGCATACGGGAACCTGGATTGTACGGCAAGACAAATCTTGCCGCCTTAAATTCCAGGATAGAGGAGATGGGGAGGGAAAATGGATTGACTGTCGAATGTCGGCAAACCAATCATGAGGGTGAG
>JBAYAL010000251.1:0-3675 GCA_041669825.1 Eubacteriales bacterium
CTCTTCCATGTCTTTGTTACTCATCCACTCAAGCCCGTGATTACTCGGATCATCCGCATAGCCATTTCTCATAAGTGCCGTCCTTGCTCCAAGGCTTCCATCTTTGAAAAGTTTTAGAGGACCAAGCGTTAACCATGAATCTTTATCATACTTGCCATCAAAATACTCACCTACTGTTAAATATTTCTTAAATTCGTCAAGGTTGTTAAAACATACTTGATGCCTATATCTAAGTAGCGCTTTCCCGCTATCATATACTTCATGAAACATTTTGAAAGCTCCTGGCCCATCCATTATTACTGTACCAACATCATTGCTTTGAACACTTGTTACACCTTTTGATACAACATATTTCATTGTTTCAATTAAAATATCTCGTCTTTGCTCCATAGTAAAATCAGGTATTAAATTTTTGACAATATTGCAAGCATTTCCCGTATATATTCCACTTGGATATCCATCTTTTCCAATCAAAAAACTACCCTCGGGGAACTGAGGAGAATTACCGTCAATTCCAAGCATTTCAATTATTTTTGTGTTTGAAGAGACAATATGTCCACATACTCTTTCTAATACAATTGGTATGTCGGTTGAAATTTTGTCTAAATCAAACCTATCTGGCATTTTATCACTATCACCAAACTGATCTTGATTCCATCCAGATGCATGAAGCCCCTTTTTTACCTTATCAGGATAATCATTTATAAATTTTCTGCATACTTCTATAATTTCATCAATGCTAGAACAATCTGCAATTTGTGCTTGATTCATTGTTTCGCCAAGTTGCATAAAATGCATATGTGAATCATTAAATCCAGGCAAAACCGTTTTGTTTTTGCAGTCAATTTTTTCCGTATCTTTATCGACCATCAAAAGTATTTCTTCGTTAGATCCAACTGCTTTTATTAATCCATTCTCAATAAAAATCGCTTCGGCAAATTTTTCTCGATCGATATAAACTTTGCCATTTAATAATGCTGTACTCATTTCATGTTTTCCTTTCAAATTAGTTTTATATGATTTTTTTGTTAGGCCAACTCTGTCCAAATTTCATTAGTTTTCACATATTCTTTAAAGTGCTTATCAACATCATCTGAATATTCCTGGAATTCTTCAACCAAACCTTTAAAATTGAAATCAGGGTACATTTTGCCTATTGGTGCTACGCTACGCTTAAGATTTGTCATGACTTCTTCAAAATTACTGTTGAAGTTTTCTCTATCTGTAATATACATCAAAAGCGGTTTATATCTAACCCACCCTAAGGATGCTTCAAAAAACCTTTTACCAATGTAGAAATTGTTTTCTGTCCTTTCGAGAACTTTTGGGTATTTCCCTTCCATAATAGTTCTATATCTGAGAAAGCAATCATGGAAATGGTATACTGGCACTCTCAATACTTTTTGTTCGTCTAAACTTGTAGCAAAAAAAGTATCCTCTCCTCTCGCGTCCGGTGGCGTATAGAATGCAGGAATCCTTCTAAGATTTTTCAGATTTACACACAATGTGGATCCGGCAACCCATTTTCCTCCTCCATTTCGTTCTATTTCATAAAGTCCTATTCCATTAGCAATATCTCTGTCTGCATATGTAAACCCATTGTTAAGCTGCATTTTTTCTTTTACTGACTCCCAAGACAAAATATCATTACTTACAGCTCCAATAAAATCTTTAAAATATTCTTCTTCTATATCTTCTTCAAAATCTACATAGGGAATCGGAGACACATATCCACAGTGATGTCCAATTGTGATATCGCAGTCACTTATGTTTTTTATATGTTCATAAAGATTATTTTGTTTAACCCAATCAATGTTTTTGCCATTTTTGACGTTTGCAACTGGATATTCATCATCATCCCAAAACAACATATAATCTATATTCCATTTGCTAGCATAATACATAAGAGTATTTCTTCCTTTTGCGTACCCATTACCAAGCACTAGGTCTAAGTCTTCAATTGTAAAATCTGATCTAGAGGTAATTTTTTTCTTTTCTTCTTCAATCAGCTCAGGTGTAATATATCTAATATTCACATCTCTATAAACCTCTGGTAATGTATTATAAAATTTCGTTCTAGTTGTGTTAAGATACTCAAGATCATAGAGCACGAACAATGTTAATTGTATTTTTTTATCACTTTTATCCAATTGCGTAAGCATATTTTCATAATAACTATTTATGATACTGCACACATTTGCCCGCCCCGTAAAAAATCCAACTCCAAAATTTATTGCTTCCATTCTAGCCGCCTTTCTGTATATAATACCAAAAACCGCTCCGGATGGAACGGCGAGGTGATTTAACTTACCTCGCTATTATAGCATAAATATGGCTATTTTGCTAGTTGCTCCATATCAACGTTACTCCTAAGCCACGTTGAATCTCTGATTATTTCCGTTGGCGTTCCTACTGATTTTACTCTATTATTTTCAAGCAAAACAACTTTATCACTATTTAGCACCGTCGATATCCTATGCGCAATAGAAAGTATAGTTTTGTCTTTGCCGGCTTGTTTTAGCACCTGTACAACCTTTTTTTCTGTCACTGCATCAAGATTTGCAGTAATTTCATCAAGCAAAAGTATTGGAGGGTCTGTTACAATTGCACGTGCAATACTCAAAAGTTGCTTTTGGCCTTGAGAAAACATGATTCCGCCTTTTGCATCTTCCTCATATCCTTTTTCCATTGCCATCACATAATCATTAAGTCCTACAAAATCCATTGCCTTCATTATCTGTTCTTCTGTAATTGTATCATCACCAAGGCTTATTTGATATGCCATATTTCCATCCAAAAATCTGAAGTTTTGCTCTACATATCCAAAAATTTCCCTCTTTTGTTTGCTGCCTATTTGGCTAGTCTTCATACCATTTATTAGAAGCTTCCCCTCTGTTGGTTCCAAAAGCCCTTCAATTAATCTGAATAATGTTGATTTTCCAACTCCGGTTCTTCCAACAAAAGAAACCTTTTCTCCCGGTAAAATTTCAAGGTTTATACCTCTAAGTACATCTTTACCTTTTTCATAGTAAAATGACATATTGTTAAAATCAATCTTTGCACCGTATTTTTTTAGTTTCCCCATATCGACAACATTTTTTTTCGGAGCAATCTCCTTTTCTGCAAAAAAAACGTCAATACTACTAATCCCAGACAATCCTTTTTGTATGCTCTGAAGTTCCATTCCCAGGCTATCGATTGGTGCAAACATATTTGTAATTAAATTAACAGATGCTGCAATCATTCCAATGGAAATGCCAAGTAAGTTAGTTCCCCCTGCAGAAAAGTAAAATATAGCTGCTATGGAAAGTGCCATTATTATTTGGATAATCGGAGAATAACAAGAATCATAAAAGTTGACTTTATTCATAGTTATATAGTTTTCCTCTAAGAATTTTTTATAGTTTTTTTCCATATATTTTTCTTTGCTAAAGGATTTGATCATAAGCATGTTTCTAATGGTTTCAGAAATGTGATTATTTACATTTCCAAGTTCTTTCAAATTATTTATCTGCGATAGTAGCATTTTTTTCCTGAAAAAACTAGTCAATCCTCCAATTATTGGAACAAGACATATTGTAAAAATACCAAGGGCACTACTAAAGATAAAAATGGAAATTACAATCCCAATCACTTTAAAACAATCAATTATCATGCTAATTACTCCATCTGTAA
>JBAYAL010000252.1:0-3674 GCA_041669825.1 Eubacteriales bacterium
CCAACACAAAGGAATCGACAAACGGCAAGATTTCTGAGGATCTGTCGGGGTCAGAGAACGTGGCATGTATAAAGAGAAGTATCAGGAACTTGGGAGGATCCTGTTGCTCCTGTAAAAAAAAAATAAAAAAAAATTGCAGGTAGGTCTATCCAATCGAAAAAGAGGACGGCCAATGCAAACAGGAATTCGGATTAACTCATATTACTTTGAGGACGGGAAAGCCGGCCACATGGGGAAGGGGTTAACAGGTATGCGTATTCTGCAAAGGAAACACCTACCGGACATGCAGGACTGGATAAATGGTGCCAACCTCACTGCAGGAAATAGTAAGAAAGTTATGTACCTGTAGTATATAACTGATTACGGAAGTGAGCATACCTGAAGAGCCCGGTGCGGTAGTTCCGCACGCCGGGATTCTGCGCGGGGTGCGTCGGGTTACCGGCGCTTCTACCGTGACTGTGAAATCGCACAAAATGCCGCCATCCATGGCGGCGAATACTTAATGAAGGGTATATTTTAAGAAGGGAGATATGTAATGAATAATAACGAGATGTCAATGTATGAATTCTTTGAAAGTATCAATTTTACGCCTCCGCACATGCAGTTTTTAAAATATACCTTTGATAATGAGAAAAAGATTGAAGAAAAATTCAAAAATTATCGTGGCGCTACAGAGTACATTTTTGATGCTTTGAACTTTTTATTGATAAGATATAGTGCATATTATGATCATTTTTATTTGGTAAAAGATAGACCATATAATGGATTATTATGGACTGCGTTTATAAAAAATTCATATTCGTTTTACTCTGCATTTGATATGACTAAACAAGGACTTTACGGATCTGCTAGAGTCTTGTTGAGATATATTTATGAATTTTTAATAATAAGCAAATATGTTGCAGTCAGCAAAGATGTTTCACTGTACAATGGGTGGAACAGTGGAAAAGGTATTTGGATGTCTAGCGATGTCCTGAAAAAAATAGTTAAACCCAATGTGACAGAAATTAAAACACTATGGGAGACACTATGTAGGTTTACTCATAGTTCCATAACATCACAACAGTCGGGTATTGAATATAGTGAATATCATGAAAAAGAAATAGAATTTAATTATGTAATAATATGGGTAATGATGGAAATGAGTTATCATTTATTGAATAGATATATTCTAACAAGCAGATTGAGTTATTATCTCAGGAACTATGGAGATTATTCTCAAATAAAGTGTGTATTAAAATATATACGAGAAGGATTTAATTACACCAGAAAGATAATGGGCAAAGATTCTAGACTTCTTGTAAAGAACTATAAAGAGGATTGGATAATAAAGAGTTAGTTTAAGGGTTGACCGTCCATGGCCAACTCTGGCTATGGGGTGTGCGGCATCACACAACAGCGTGTTCCTAAAATCTAGGAGGAAGATGAACGTAGTAACCAGACTTCGAGGGAGCAGCCGTCAAGGCTGAGAATCTAATGGAGTGAAAGTCTCCTGTCACCAATTGACCGGATTCGGGTGACTAGCTAATCCAATGCGTGAGGAGGTAACGAATCACGTTTTGCTTGGACGAAAAAGCCACGGCGGCCTATATTACTCAGAGAATAGAGGGTTGGAACAGACGGTGTGGCAAGCAAATATTGAGGTCCGAAGGATTAACGAATACTGCAGCCCCGAAATGGTTACTCTTTAGAATCTGTTGAAGGGATATATGCGAAGCGCCGACCCAATAGCGAAGTGGGGAAGGCCGAAGCTTTGTGGGAAGAAACGGTTAAAGGCACCACAAAGGTAGCCGGAGTATGGGTTCTGACATCAATAGAAGGATTCACAGAGATAACGACGGGAAGGTCCTACTTCCAGATGGGATGGCAACAACCATCAAAGACCCGCCTTATAGGGTACAACCGAAGGAGGATGGGAGGATTTAGGATTGGCGCATGAGGTAGTAGTAGCTAAGAGAGAAGGGTAATGCCTTCTTAAGTACAATTAAATTGTACTTTCAACAAGATAATACCTTGTTGAAGCGAAGGACCTCTGGACACTTGTGGGCCTCAGAGAAACGCAGTACACAGAAACTGATAACGGATCTCTTTAATGAAGGCTAACCCTTGAGTAAACTAAATAAGCAATGGGCGTATATGTTGCCAACATTTAAACCTAGGGATATATAGGAAGGCTCAAGGGATAAACCTGGGGTGAGAACATTACTCGGGAAATCCGACTGTCCGGGATCGCAGGGGGGCTATGGGAAACGTGATCAGCTAAGCTGATGCGCGCGCCCAGTTTCTATCCCGACAACACTCGAATCGTTAAGTGAAATTGGTCGCAAAGGCCGTCACGTCCTGTGGCGGAGGTGAATAATTTGTTATTCGGTATGGCATGTTATGGAAAATTATTGTATTTTTTGAAGGTATTTCAAATATAATAAAGAACACTGTAATTAAGACATATAAATTTACAAAATGACCAATTAAATACTGATTAAAGGGAGTGATTCGAATTGGCAGAAGAAAGAAGACTGGATTTATCTAAGGAAATTAATGAATTAATAAACCAGTTATCAGTATCTAAACGTGCAGGATTTTTTCTAGGAGCTGGTACTTCAAAAGCATTGGGATTACCTGACATTGTCACTTTGACAAACGATGTGGAAGACAAAATTAAAGATGAATATAGAAGCAAGTACGATACTCTGAAAAAAAATTTAATTGAATCAATGAAAGCAGAAGACATTATTACAATCGAAGATGTTTTAAATCATATTCGATTAATCAGAGAAGTTACAAAAGGAAAAGAAGGTAAGAGCTTTGATGGTATTAATGGAGAAGAAGCGCGGAAACTAGATATTGATATTTGTAATGTAATTTATAAAGTGATTTCCGAAAAAGAAAAATCAATTAATTTACTTAAAATGAGAAAGTTTATATCTTGGGTCAATTGGTTAAGCCGAGATTTTTCAAAAGAAATTTTTACACCAAATTATGATTTAGTTATAGAAAAATCTTTGGAGAGCTTAAAAATTCCTTATTTTGATGGATTTGTCGGTGCACATGAACCATTTTTTCTACCTGAAAGTATCGAAAGTAAGGGTAATTCATATACGCCACCATTTTCTTGGATAAGATTATGGAAAATACATGGGTCGTTTGGTTGGTTTTGGAAAGAAACACAGGTAGACGGAGTGTACAAAGTTGTAAGACTGGGTGTTAATGCAAAGTGTGATGAAGACAATGATGAGCTAGTAATTTATCCCTCACGGGATAAATACGAATCATCAAGGAAGCAACCATTTGTTGCATATTTTGATAGGTTAAAACATTTCCTTCAAGAAGGTGAAGGCGTTTTGATAATATGCGGATATTCATTTTCTGACCAACACATAAATGAAGTTTTTTTTGATGCACTAAAACAAAATAACAGGTTACATATTATCGTTTTTCTTTATAGTGATGCAAGTTTAGAAAAAATAAAAGATATTGCCCAATCTTTCTTAAATATTTCGGTCTATAGTGCTACCCAGGGTATTGTTAGCGGATTTTTAGGAAAATGGATCATCAATGAAGCCCTTAAAGATGAGAAAGAAAAGGAATTCATAAAGTATTTTTGGGACTCAGAAGATAAGAAACTAAAACTTGGAGACTTCAATAGTTTAGTTGATTTTTTAATTGAAGCAAGC
>JBAYAL010000253.1:0-3665 GCA_041669825.1 Eubacteriales bacterium
AAAACCACAAAAATCAAGAATAGCCCAATTAGCAAACCTTTACGATTTAACCAACGAATAGCAACAAATGGAAACCCATATTTTGCTCTAATTGTTATTTTCACCCCGGCAACTCTAGCCGCACCACGCAAACATCCAAAATCCTTTATGGAAATTTCTGCAATAAAATATTCTTTATTTCTCCTGCTATTATAAAATACAACCCCATCTTTCAAAGCTACGTTCATAAACTGAGAAATATTTTCTCCGCTAGCTTTTATCAAAACACGTCCTTTATAATATCGAGCCAGTTTGTCAAACAATATTACCGGCCCTCCTCTTCAAAGCTGAGACCGAAAAAAACACCCCTTATATTTATCTCAGCAGCTAAAATCGCAGTGAGAACAAAATTATTTCCCTTTATACTAAGCCTACCTTCAAAAGTTTTTAAAATAATCTCTTCATTAGAGAATAAAATTACATCCTGATATGACTCCACAATAATATTTGATCTTCCTACAATAGTTATTTTAGGACCTTTAGAAAGCACATCTGGAGGTAATTCCAAAAATCCGCCTACTTTATTCTGCGCTTTTTCCTTCAACTAAAACCACTCCTTTCCCTAGCATGTCTATGCCAAAAAAGAAAAGAATAGTCCAAGCTCTTAAGTAATTAAAATAAAACTGCCGTCATTTTACTGACGGCAGTTTTCACGCAATGAATTATGAACCTAGAAATTCGCGGACTATTAAATTCACTTGTTTTCCATCCGCCAATCCTTTAGTTCTCGGAGCAAGAACACCCATAACTTTTCCTATGTCCTTTGGGTTCTGAGCACCAACCTCAGAAATAATCTCCTGAACCATTTGCCGAATCTCCCCTTCAGAAAGTTGTTGAGGAAGGTATTCCATAAGAATGGCAATTTCCCCCTGAAGAGCTTCAACTTTATCCGGCCGAGCAGCTTTGGCAAATTCTTCGATGGCATCGCGCCTCATTTTAACTTCGCGAGCGAGAATATCTATTACCTGTTCATCACTAAACTCTTGTCTCTTATCTATCTCTGAATTTTTTATGGCGGCCCGAGCCAATCGGATGACAGAAAGTCTTACCTTCCCCTCCTCTTTGGCCTTCATAGCAGCCTTCATGTCCTCAACAAGTCTATCTTTTAGGGACAATGGTGAGCAACTCCTTACTTAACTTTACGTTTACGCGCTGCCTCCGATTTTTTCTTTCTTTTTACGCTGGGTTTTTCATAATGCTCGCGCTTGCGAGCCTCAGATAATACTCCCGAACGTTGACAGTTGCGTTTAAACCGGCGGAGTGCAGCATCCAAGGATTCGTTTTTACCAACTCTAACTTCACTCATCCATATCCCTCCCTCCACTGGTTAACTAAAATACATACAAAAATTATTATAATGGATGATGTAGGACACGTCAAGCAGCAATAATAATTTATCATATATTACTTGACACTTTTTATAAGAATAATGCTTATTTAGCATCTTAACCCATCTTTTTACCCAGTTCTTTTCCACCAATCAAATGAAAATGAAGATGTTCCACTTCCTGACCCCCATCTGAGCCAACATTGGTAACAACTCTATATCCTGAGTGTGAGATTCCCTTTTCCCAAGCCAAATTTTTAATAACTAAAAAAATTCGACCAATTAACTTCTGATCTTTTTCAGCTAAATCATTTACATTAACCAAATGTTTTTTAGGTATAACCAGAATATGAACGGGTGCTACAGGATTGATATCCTTAAAGGCATAAATTTCATCATCTTCATATACAACCTCTGAAGGAATATCTTATTTACTATTTTGCAAAAAATACAATCTGGCAACTTTTTACCTCCTATAAAACAAATGATAACTACAAGTTTGGAACATATATATACTATTATAACACAAATTATAATAGTATAACATTATTGTAAATATTTTCCCCACAAAGTCATTGCAAATACTCTTGTGTTTTAGTCAAGCATAACCCTATTACACAATAAATACAATATTAATTATTAAAAGTAAACAAAGTTAATTAGAAAAATTATATTTTCACTACTATAGATTTCACTTTATAATCATTATTCAATAAGGATAATTTTTACTTAGTTAAATTCGTCTGTAAGTAGTAATACTAGACTAGAGATTTAATTACAAATCTATTTTTGTTTTAGATAGTATCTCTCGATCGCACTTTTCTAAATCATTTTTTTCTGGCATAAATATATAAAAATATATTGTGCAACCATATTCCTCAATGTATTTTGCATATATTCTCCCTTTCATCTTTACAGTACTAAAATCCTGTTCACTAAAATACTCAGGCTTCCCATACTGAATATACGCTAGACAATCTTGTGAATATTTGTGTGCAGTCCCGCTTGTTTCCAAATCCGCATCTATCCTTGTCCATCCCTCGTATCCAAGATACTTAACATTTTCCCTAACTTCATAATCTTCTATTTTTAGGACCGGATTTACGCATCCAATACTTTGGAGGACAAGATATTTGAAATCATATTCAGGAACTGCAAAGACCTCTCCAACATCAATTTTACCTCCAGATTCAAAACCATATTCACCCAAGCTTTCGTCCTGTCTCACCAAATATGCTCCATAAAAGCTAGTATAATATGGTGAATCAGGATTGAATATAGAAGACATTTTTTCGTTCCATTTAAAAGCACCAAAATTATACAATATTGTTAGGGAAAGATTTTTCCCTACATACCTAGAAAAACCTTGGCTGTCATCAAAAGCCATTACAAAAGGATACCAATCCTTTTCCTCTGTACTAACCCCCCCTGGGATTTCAATGCTTATATTCTTTTCACTCAATAAGCTATGATTTTCCTCGTATAGACTATAAAAATACATTACAACATAACTTCTAACTTGATAATAAACAGACGTTCCAACAAGCATAAACCAACCTAACAATAATGCAATAATTATTATTAAAGCTATTTTTATTTTTTTTAATCTTTTGAGTCCCATAATAGTATAATCCTTTAATTACTTTGTTCTATTATTCTGCTACAAAAAATACTTAAGTCCCTAATTAAGGTTTCAGCAACAGGATCGTCCTAGTAATTTATTAGCATACTTTCGTTACTAAAATCAATATGAATTATTGCTCTACTAGTCGCGACTGTTGAATTTCACAATCTACAAGTAGCCCTTCCTCCCAATTACCAGGATTTAAAAAAGCTGGAATCTTTATTTCCAAATAATTACTCGTATGACCTCTAGCATTCCCTTTTTCATCTATAGTTTCAATCAAAATTTCAAGAGTCTCGCCATAAAACTTCTCCACATATTTATTGTGTGCTATTTTACCGATATTAATTATTTCTTTTACTCTTTCAGCTTTCACTTTATTGGAAAGCTGTCCTTTCATTTCTGCAGCAGGTGTACCAGGTCTGCGGGAATATGGAAAAACATGAATATTTGCCAGTTTGCATTTTTCTATAAAACGAACTGTTTCTCTATGTTCCTCTTCTGTTTCACCAGGGAAACCAACAATTACGTCTGCTGAAATTGCCGCATAAGGAACTATCGCCCTGATTTTCTCTACGATGTTATAATACTTTTCTGTATTATAAGGTCTTCCCATCCTTTTCAAAACACTATCTGAGCCACTCTGAAGTGGAATATGAAAATGCGGACAGACAA
>JBAYAL010000254.1:0-3637 GCA_041669825.1 Eubacteriales bacterium
CGAGGAAGCATAAGAAAATATCGGGGTGATGCAGAAGACGATAGATATAACCAATTAAAAAAAGATAATCTGAAAAAATACGAATTAGAACAAATTCCTGGATACCAAACAAAGGATATGGCCCTGATGGCTGCAGTTAGTGCTTCACGTCCTCCGTTTCTATTCATGGGACCACAGACAGCAAAAACACCTGAAGAACGTGGTGTGCCCGTTTATGAAGGAACTCCGGAAGAGAATGCCAAAATGGTCAGTGTTGCTCTGCGTCATTTAGGGGCAAGCACGGTAGGGTTTGTGCAATTAGAAACAGATACAACCCGTAAATTGATTTATAATCAAGAACCAAGCCCCAGTAAGAAACCGATCGTCTTTGAAAATATAGAAAAAGGCTATGAGGACGATAGCAAACTGGTTATTCCGGAGAAAGCCCAGACTGTAATCGTTTTCTCAATCCAGATGTCTACAGAGACAATGAAATACGGCCCGACGATGCTGGGATCTCAAACGACAGCCCTTACCTACTCGCGTATGTGGAATATAGTACACCAAATTCATGACTTTTTGCGTAGCTTAGGTTATCAATCCTATGGCCCTTCTCAATTTAATGGTCTTGGTATTTATCCGGCCTTTGCCACCCTAGCTGGACTAGGTGAAATGTCCAGGCTGAATCGTGTCATCACTCCTGAACATGGACCAATGGTTCGTTTTACCTGTGTTGTTACCGATATGCCGATTACTCCGACCAAACCGGTTGATTTTGGGGTTATGAAGTTCTGTAAAGATTGCAAAACCTGTGCAGAAATTTGCCCATCAGGAGCATTAAGCATGGAAAGGGATCCTTCCTGGACACCTGTTGGAGCATGGAGTAATGCGGGACATCGTGCCTATTTTGAGGATTCTGTAAAATGTAGGAATTATCAGCACGCAGTCAGTGGTACAAACTGCGGAACCTGCTTCTCGGCTTGTCCGTATGCCACAGATGATGAAGCCAGTATGCATGCCATTGTGAAGGGAACGATTGCTTCAACTACAGCTTTCAATTCCTTACTTGTAGCAGCTGATCATAAGGCGTTCCCTTCGACTAAGGGTGAACCAATGAAAGATCCAAGTGAATGGTGGAACAATGACAATCTGGCGGAAATGGGAATTGATACCCGCCTTGGCGGACGGAACATCTAAGAAAAAAAATAAACGGGGGTGAAAACTTATGTTGTGGTTCGTTATTGGCCTAATTATCGGTAGCGGTTTGATTTATTTGGTATTGTCTAATAAGTACAAAGTCCTTTGGTATCAATGGGCTTTAGGGATTGTTACAATTGCTTTATTTTTGACAACCCTTCAAAATATTTTAGGTTTTGTGAGAGAACTGGAACCGATGGCTATTACATTTACCTTATTGGTGATGGGAATACCTACTGTAATTCTGGGAGTGCTTGCAGTAATGTTACCGAAATTTATTAGTAAAACAAAAGCTCAAACCAGTAAAGAAATCAGTAAATCTGTTTAAATATTATTTAATAAATAGGGGAAAACATTATGTCTAAATGGTTTGCCGTTATCATCTTAGTGGCAACATTGATATTCACACAGGTTGCCCAAAAGGCAGATGTAGAAAGCGCTGAAGAATACTATAAACAAATGGTTCCGGAAGCTGTCTGTTTTAAGAATATTGATGACAAAGTAGCAAAAGCTTTAGACGAAGACGGAGAAGTTATCTCTTATATCGGCATTGATGAAAATATGGGATATGGCGGACCGGTTCTGGTCGGGACCATTATTTCTCCTGATGGTTACTTGGACAACGTTGTTGTTCTGCAACACAAGGAGACACCTGAATATATGCAAGGTATTATTGATGCAGGTTATTTCCAGCAGTACGAGAATAAAAGTGTCATCGACCCGCTGGAACTTGATCAGGATATCGATCGTGTTTCGGGTGCTACATTATCTTCACGTGCCATTGTCCAAAGTGTTCAAAGTGTTGCTCTCATCGTAGCTGAGAAAGAATTAAAAATGACCGCAACAGGCACTTCGGCGTCTCTTAAGGTTGGGTTTCCGGAGATTGCGATTGCCTTGCTGTTTGTCGGAGCGTTATTTTTGTTCTTTCGTCGTAGCTTGGCTAAATATCGGTTATTGCTTTTGGGACTCAGTGCAGCGAGTATGGGATTTTGGTTAAACAGGCCACTGACGATTGCTCATATTGCGGCACTGTTTCAAGGGTATTTTCCAGATATTAATACCAATCTTCTATGGTATATCGTAGTTATTGGTGCGGTTGTGCCTGCTCTGCTAACTGGTAAGAATATATACTGTACGTATGTATGTCCATTTTGTGCAGTGCAAGAGGCAACGCATTTAATCAGTCGGAAAAGTCTCCCTATAGGGGATAACATGATTGTGCTTCGGAGATTAAAAGATATTATTCTATTTTTGGTCTTGTTTTTAGCTTTTTTATTACAAAACCCTTCTGTTCCGAGTTTTGAACCGTTTGGAACTGCTTTCGGTTTGTCAGGTTCGAGTATTTACTGGTATTTATTAGCAGTTGTTTTGTTAGCTTCCTTTTTCTTTCGGAGATTTTGGTGTGTAGCTTTTTGTCCTGTAGGGACTTTTCTGGATAAAACGGCCACTGTCGGGAGAGTAATAAGACGGAAGATAATCCCGACACTGAGACACAAACACCTAACGATGCCTGTCTCAGCCATAAAATGCGAAAGAAAAATTCAGGATTCTGATAAACATTGTGAAATTGCACGTGTAGAACCGACAAATGATGATGTGCTTAAGACCTCAGGCTTAAATGAACAGAAAAAACGTTGGAGTGACTGGTTACTGGTGGTTTTTTATATAGCAATTCTTATCGGGATTATGCTTGTTGTCTTTGATAAATGGTGGGTTATGACGCCATGAAAAATAGTGTTAAAAAAAATGCTATTAAAACTAAGGGATTGTTACAGATAGAAGTAATTCTATTTATAACAGTCCCTTAGTTTTGTTGTGAAAAAACCAATTATATCTATTCATGAAAAATTACCTGAATTGGGAAAAGCTTTAGAGGAGGGATTAAAGAGTTTAGATCTGAAATAGATGGTGAAAAAAAGAGAATACAGGGAAAATGAGGGATAATAAAAATATGTGTTTAGGGGCATATATGCAGTTTGTGTTATAGTAATTTTCTAAATAAAGTGATACAATCTATAGGAAAGTCATAAATGAAATTATAATAAAATAGACAAGAACTTTTATTAGTATATTTTGTAATAATGTTTACGTGCATAGTATAGAAGTCTAAGTATAGGAATATTAGTTGCAAAGGGTCCTAAGCAAATTAAAAATTAAATAATGAAACGTATAGGTGCAGAAATGCTTAATAGAGAATCGAGTGAAATTCTCGAAACTGTCCCAGCAACCGTGAAGCTGATGAAATGATAGATTACCACTGCTTTTTATTAAAGCGGGAAGGTGTCAAAGTAGGAGGAAGCTAAGTCGGTAGACCTGCCTGTATGATTTTTCTGGGATTGAAAGAGGATAGATTTTATCATTTCAGTTATATGATGCGGAATATTTAGGTAATAAGTTTACTCTAAGTATTGTGTATAATGTGTAAATGTGTAAACGTGTGAACATACTGTTTATCTGAAAA
>JBAYAL010000255.1:0-3603 GCA_041669825.1 Eubacteriales bacterium
AGGATTCAAGGATGTAGAGGGTACTCAGATAGTGGTGTTTTATCCTGATGGTGGAGTGAGTCCTGTTCAAGAAAAGCAGATGCTAACTACCAATGGAAAAAACACTTTTGTTGCTGCAGTAAAAGGTAATTTTGACGAATGTCAGTCTGCTGTAAAAGATATCTTTGGTTCTACTGAACTTCGAGATAAGCTCAATGAAAATTCAATGAAATTTTCTTCTGCTAATTCTATTAATTGGGGAAGATTGCTCCCGCAAATAGTTTATTATTTTTGGTCATATTTGCAGGCTATAAAACAGGATAGTATCGTTGCAGGGGAAAATATTAATCTTGTTGTTCCTACAGGTAACTTCGGAAATATACTTGCTGCTTATTATGCTAAAAAGATGGGCCTTCCTGTTGCTAATCTTATTTGTGCATCCAATAAGAACAATATACTCTCTGATTTCTTTGAAAAAGGCGAATATGATACAAACAGGAATTTTTATCTAACGATGTCTCCTTCTATGGATATTCTTATATCCAGTAATTTTGAGCGTTTTTTATATGAAGCTTCAGGTAGAGATGCTGAAAAAATAAATAGTTGGTATGCAGATTTAAGTTTAAAAGGAAGTTTTACGGTTGATCCAGATGTATTAAAAGTTTGCAATGATAACATTAAGGCTGGATGGGCTGATGAAGAATCTGTAATGAGGGTTATTAAAAGTTTTTATCTAGAAAAAAATTATCTTCTTGATCCGCATACGGCAGTAGGGATGAAAGTTTACGAAGATTATAGGAATTCTACGGGAGACAATACTTATACAGTTTTGGCTTCTACTGCAAGTCCTTTCAAATTTGCTGATAGTGTTTTGAAAGCTATTAGAGGAGGGAATAATATAGGTTCATGGGAATCTATTGGGAAACTAAATGAGATTACTGGTTGGAAAATTCCTAGTGCTTTACAAGATCTTTTTTCCAAACCAATTATGGATGTTCATAGATGTAAACCAGAAAATATATCTGAATATTTGATAAATAAATTTATCAAATAATGAGTAAAGATGAGTTGATTTTTTGAGCATTTTTACCCATTTGACTTGATTTAAATTATTTCTTGGAGTAAAATCAATCGTGGAAGGATGGGGAACCTTCCTGGGAGAAAAGGTGGACGAGGTGGCTGAAACAGGCAGTGGAACGTACGCTGCCTGTTTCACAATTAATTTAATAATTATTTAGAATACCAGTGAAGACTGGTATTTTGCTTTTTACCTTCAAAATTAAACAGTTGAAGGATTTTTGTGTTTAAAGCATATTTTATTATGGTATTATACAACACATATATAGAAAAATATAATTAGAGGGTTAGATTAAGATGAGTATAGGAGGACTTGAGATGTCAGAAAAACAAATCGGAGGTTTGTTGGAGGAAAAAAGAATTTTCCCTCCGTTAGATGAGTTTTGCCAAAGGGCAGAAATGTCTGAGGTAAGTATTTATGAGAAAGGTGAGGATACTCTTTCATTCTGGGAAGAGAGCGCAGCAACTCTTTCTTGGTTTAAAAAATGGGATCAGGTGCTTAAGTGGAATCCACCTTTTGCAAAATGGTTTATAAACGGAAAACTAAATGCTGCGTATAATTGTATTGACAGGCATTTGGAAGGTTTTAGACGAAACAAAGCTGCAATTATTTTTGAAGGAGAACATGGAGATACTAGGGTTATGACATATAAAGGCCTTCATAAAGAAGTGTGTAAATTTGCAAATGTTTTGAAATCGCTGGGAGTGGAAAAAGGTGACAGGGTAACAATATATATGCCTATGATACCAGAGGCCGCTGTTGCAATGTTGGCCTGTGCAAGGATAGGGGCCCCACATAGTGTTGTTTTTGCCGGGTTCAGTGCTGAAGCACTGAGAGATAGAATAAACGATGCAGAAGCAAAAGTGTTAATTACTTCAGATGGTAGTTATCGTCGTGGCAAAGTTATTCCCGTTAAGGATAATGTTGATGAAGCTATTAAAAATGTTGAATGTATTGAAAAAGTTGTTGTTGTTAAAAGAACTGGGACAGATATTGAAATGGTTGAAGGTAGAGATATCTGGTATCATGAAGCAATGAAAGATGTTTCTTCTACTTGTCCTGCTGAGCACATGGATGCTGAAGAT
Source organism: Eubacteriales bacterium (assembly GCA_041669825.1). Lineage (GTDB taxonomy): Bacteria > Bacillota > Desulfitobacteriia > Desulfitobacteriales > Syntrophobotulaceae > JBAYAL01. Next base: position 2,143 of record JBAYAL010000255.1, read on the forward strand.
ATGCTTTTTATTCTTTATACCAGTGGTACTACAGGTAAACCCAAAGGGGTAGTTCATACTACGGGAGGTTATCTTACAGGTGTAGCAACAACTCATAAATATATTTTTGATATAAAAGAGGAGGATGTTTACTGGTGTACAGCCGATATTGGTTGGATTACTGGTCATAGCTACCTCATATATGGACCGCTTGCAAATGGGTCTACAATAGTTATGTTTGAAGGGACACCGGATTATCCTAATAAAGATAGGTTCTGGGATATTGTTGAGAAATATGGTGTTACCATACTATACACAGCTCCAACTGCTATTAGGACTTTTACGAAATGGGGAGAAAAATATCCTCAGATGAGAAACCTCTCTAGTCTTAGATTATTAGGAACAGTAGGGGAACCTATTAATCCTGAAGCATGGATGTGGTTCTATAAGCATATTGGAGGAGAAAGATGTCCAATTGTTGATACATGGTGGCAAACTGAAACAGGAATGATTATGTTGTCTCCTTTGCCGGGAATAACAACTCTTAAACCTGGTTCATGTACTGTTCCTTTTCCCGGAGTAAAGGCTGAGGTTTTAGATAAGGAAGGAAAGCCTGTACCGAAGGGAAGTGGAGGATATTTGGCGATTACAGAGCCATGGCCCGCAATGCTCAGAACTATTTACAAAGATGATAGAAGGTTTGTAAATACTTATTGGAGTAATTGGCCTGGAATATATTTTGCTGGAGATGGAGCAAAAAGGGATGAAGATGGATACTATTGGATTATAGGTCGTGTAGATGATGTGATAAATGTATCTGGACATCGGATAGGAACAATGGAAGTTGAAAGTGCTTTAGTTGAGCATCCTGCTGTTGCAGAGGCAGCCTGTATCGGGAAAAAGCACGAAATAAAAGGACAATCAATTGTGGCTTTTGTTACGCTTCGTGAAGGAATACAGTCGAGTCAGCAACTCATTGACGATCTGAAGGCGTTCGTAGCTGTAAAAATTGGTGCTATTGCTCGGCCAGATTGTATATATCTTACTGAAGAATTGCCTAAGACGAGAAGTGGTAAAATAATTCGCAGGTTACTCAGAGATATTGCAGAGGGGCGTACAATAGGAGATACTACTTCTTTGGCTGATCAGGCAACGGTTGATGTTTTAAAGAATCATTGTAATGGGTAAATAATCATAAGCAAATATAGTATGTGATTTCTGGAAAATAGGGTTTTGACAACCTAACCATGATATAATCAAAGTAAATAGTTTGACAATATTTAATGTATGTACGTAGTAAAACTAAGGGTATATTCATAATTAAAATTAACTATTTTAAATGCACCGTTATAACGGTGCATTATTTTAATAATGGAGTTGAGTTAAAATGGCGACAGAAATCGAAAGAAAATTTCTTGTTAAGAAGGAATTACTTCCAAAACTTTACGATGGGGTGAGGATAATCCAGGGGTATCTTAGTAT
>JBAYAL010000256.1:0-3600 GCA_041669825.1 Eubacteriales bacterium
AAACAAGGTGTACGCTGGGATTATTTCCTACTTTTGCAATATATTGTTTGCGACCGCTAATATTTAGATCAGGATAAGTCTTGCGTTCTGGCATAGTCTTTTTCTCCAATAGACCAAATGTTGCTGCAATGCGGCTACTGATTTGTTTTGCATTTACGTTTCCAGCTAAAATCAGCACCATATTATCTGGAGTATACCAGTTATTATAGAAATCAATAAGCTTACTTACTCTTGGATTCTTCAGATGTTCTCCTAAACCTATTATAGAACGTGAGTATGGATGGCCTTCAAAAGCTTTTCCCATGATAAAATCGTTGGTTGCATTTCCAGAATTGTCTTTTCCTCTGTTATATTCTTCATAAACCGTTTCTAATTCTGTTTGAAAAGTGCGGAAAATAGGATTAATAAAACGTTGTGATGAGATTTCCAACCATTTATTTAATTGAAATGCAGGAAATGAATTATAGTATGTGGTAAGATCAAAACTTGTTCCGGCGTTTAATCCTTTTCCACCTATACTTTCTATAAGATTGGAGAATTCATTTGATACACTAATTTTCCCGGCTTGAATTGTTAATTCATTTATTTCTTTATTAATGGCTTCTTTTCTTACAGGATCATTAGTTTCTGCCATCTCATCATATTTCTGCACAATTTTTTTGTAGATAGGCTCTTCTTCTGCCCAATTTAATGCACCGATTTTATCAGTCCCCTTAAATAATAAGTGCTCTAAGTAATGGGCTAGCCCAGTATATTGCTCTGGATCATTAATAGAACCGGCTCTCACTCCGACTAGGCCATATACGTCAGACTTTGTGTTATCTTCCCATATGTACACGGAAAGACCATTTTTTAATTTAAACGCTTTTAATCCCTGCGAATATGAAGGCATTGAGATTATTAATGCGCATAGGAAAATAGAAAACTTTAGATGTTTCATATTAAAATAATTGAATGTTGTTGCAAATTTAGAATATATTATCAAAAAAACGCAAAACTATTTCTACTATTTTTTATTACTTTAAATATTCGTGATTTAAAGATGTTTTTTTTTGAGGTATGACTATATTATAATACCTTATGGTATGCTTAGTATAACCTTTAAATTAGATTCTCTGTTAAATATATCCTAAATTAATTCTGCTAATATATTGAGTAAATATAATATGTAAGTCGCTAGTTTTTACTCTGTATTGTCTATAAATAGATTTAACAAGCTGAGTAATATAAGCGAGTAGTCACTAAGCAATTTACGATTGAAAACGTTGTTAAATTATTTTGTTACATTGAGGAGATGTTGTACTGCTGCGTGGTTATTCCATGTATTTAGCTGACTGGTGTGATAAATGTTCTTGCCTGAAGCATTTGTGGTTAGGCTGGATTTTTAACATATAGCTAATATCCATGTATATACATTATTATAAATCTGTACTTTACAATATTTTTAACCACTTGTTTAAGTTGGTTTTTGTCAAAAAGAAGTTGTGGCATTTTTTTAAAGACTATTTTTAGCTATTATTTGAGGTATTTAATAGAGTTAAAATAGTACTTAATAATTTTGCTTCTACAATTTAGTGTTCTGATGTTAAGTGTTGTGTTTTATTCTTTATATATATTTATTTGAAAGATAAATAATATAGACTCATGTTTTTTATTACCCTTTATCCCGATTGAAAAATGAGATTATAAAATGAATTATATTCATTGTTGTAGATGAAATTAGTTTTTTAAATTGATACATGTCTAGTCTGTGCATAGTTATTTTATAATAAAAACAACTTATATTTAATAATATAAAAACGTCATTAAGTATAAGTTGTTTTTTATTTATATTAATTAAGGTGGGCTAGTTTTTGATTTTTATTTGTAAAAACATCTCTTATTTGAATGGGTGCTGAATATCAAAAATATGTATTATTATCCTATATTTAATCATAATGAATGAAATACGGTGTAAGAAGTTTCACTAAGGTTATCTGCGCTAAAGTGTTTGTATGTTTTATTGTTTGTAATTCGGCCTAAAAACAGATTAAATGTTAGAGAAACAAGGTGTATTATATTAAAATGAAATAGATGTGTCTGGTTTTTATAAAAATAGTTTTTTATTTAGTTTTTATTCATACCTTTGCAAAATGTTAGAGTAAAGTAAGTGTAATTATGAAATTAAACTTTAAAAGTGAATTTATGAAAAGAAAATTAATGCTGTTATTAACATGCCTTTTTGTAGGCATAGGTTTAGTAACTGCCCAAAATCAGAAAGTCACAGGCGTTGTTCTTTCAGATGAAGATGGGCAACCTGTAGTTGGAGCATCTATTTTGGTAAAAGGTACCTCTGTTGGTACAATTACTGATTTAGATGGGAAATTTATTTTGCCGAGCGTTCCTAGCTCTGCAAAAGTTCTAGTCGTGTCTTTTATTGGTATGAAAACAAGTGAAGTAGCTATAAAACCGACTCTGAAAATAATTCTTGCAGCAGATGCAAAGGTAATGGATGAGGTTGTTGTAACAGCAATGGGAATCACCCGTGAGAAAAAAGCCTTAGGATACGCAGCACAAGATGTGAAAGCTGATAAGCTAACTCAAGCTGCAAGTACCAGTGTCACTTCTGCATTGCAAGGTAAGATATCGGGAGTTGAAATTGCTCCTTCATCTGGTATGCCAGGTGCTTCTGCTAAGATGACAATCCGTGGTTCACGTTCATTTACAGGTGATAATACTCCATTATATGTTGTTGATGGAATGCCTATTTCATCTACTTCAGATATTGATACCGGAGACTCTGTAACAGGTACCGACTTTGCAAATCGTGCAGTGGATATTGACCCTAATGATATTGAAAGTATTAACATTCTGAAAGGTCAGGCTGCTTCTGCACTGTATGGTATGCGTGCATCTAATGGTGTGGTTATTATTACCACAAAGAGTGGCAGAGGTGCAAAAAAAGGTAAACCTGAAATTACATATAATACAAATCTGGCATTTGATGTTATTTCAACTACTCCAGATTTGCAAACAGAATTTGCACAAGGATCAGGTGGTGTTTATAAGCCTACAGCGTCAACATCATGGGGACCTAAAATTTCTGAGTTAGCAAATGATGCTACTTATGGAGGAAATACAGTTAACGATTATACTGCCGCAGGAAAGCACGAAGGACAATATTATGTGCTTCAACGTGCTAAGGCTGGGCTGGACCCTTGGGCAACTCCCCAAGCTTATGACAATACCGGTGATTTTTTTAGAACAGGTACTACATGGAGTAATAATGTAAATGTAGCGCAAGGTTTTGATAAAGGATCCTATTCGTTTTCTTTGGGTAATACAACTACAAGTGGTATTATTCCTACAACAGGTTTAGATCGTTATAATGCAAAATTATCAGCAGAAGCTAAACTTACAGAAAACTGGTCAACTGGTTTTTCCGGAAATTTTGTAACATCTAAAATATCCAAACAATCAGGTGCAAATAATGGTCTTGTTGCAACAGTTTTCCCTGCTCCTCCAAGTTATGATTTAGCAGGAATTCCTTCTCACATAGAGGGTGATCCTTACACTCAAAACACATATCGTGGAACGGGTGGTTTTGATGGTGCTTATTGG
>JBAYAL010000257.1:0-3595 GCA_041669825.1 Eubacteriales bacterium
AGGGAATAGGAAGATATGTCCCAACAATTGACCAAATCATTATTGAATACAAATCAAGTTTTACAGCAAACCCCACAGGTATTGCAATATATATTCCTAAAGTTGGCAAAAAGCCAATAAACCATACTATAAAAGCTGCCTTTAGATATTTAATCATTGTTATCCCTTTCAAAAGTTAATAGTATAGACACCTGATACATAATATGACTGGAAAAATAATTATTTGATCAAATATACTGTTAAATATTAATATAATAAACGATAAAGCAACTTAAAAAATAACATTTTTAAGTTATTTTTTATGTAAATCCATAATTGATTTTCATATTACACAGTTTAACATATTTCTATTATATCAGACACTAAATAAAAAAATATAAAAATGATCTTTACAGATCACTTTTATTATCAATTTACAGTTAAAATATTGATTAACTTAATTTTAATTACAGATTTTCTCTTTCTTGACAGGCATAATAATTTATTTGCAATAAATTTATGCCTGTCAATTCTGTATCAAATACGGCAGAGGATTAACAGCTTTGCCATCTTTCAGAAGTTCCATATATAGCCAAGTTTTTTTATGTACTTCTGACAATCCCACCGTCCCTATCTTTGTCCCCATTGATACTGGCTGCCCTTTTTCAACAGCTACATCACCAAGATTTGCAAGTATTGTCTCCCAACCGTTTCCATGGTTAATTCTTACGGATTTTCCTTGTTTTATATCGACAACGACATCCAGAATAACCCCTTCTTCTGGACATAGCACAGGTGTACCAATAGCACTTTCTATTTCTACTCCCTGCGAAATATTACCATCTAGACCTATCCCATTAAACCCAACTTTTACTGTTCCTGCCACAGGAGGATAGAAAATACCCTCAATACCTGCCTGAACGGGAATACTTCCTGAATTTTCCATTCCCATAGCATCTTTTACCATACTGTTAAGAACTGGATAAGCACTTGCGTTATCCATTCCGCTCTTGTAAGCAATATAAACCCCTTTTGATATAATATCATCACTATTAGCTGCAAAAATTATTGTTAAAAACAACAAAGCAGACAAAGTAACTTTTTTTTGGGTTGCGGACCATTTTTTCAATATATCTCTTTGGTTTTTATTAGTAGCAAACGCATATCTCTTGCCAGAATAAACATTATTATTATACTCTTTTCCACCATATTCTTTTCCTATTTCATTTGCAGCTTTTTCCCATTCCCATTCATCCCATCTCTCCATTGGATTCATCTTTTTGCCCACCACCTTTTATAGGCTTATTTCATTCAGACAACCCTATAAAACTATATGCTTAAAAAAATAATAAAGAACAGTTTTTTTAAAAACTGTTCTTTATTAATCTCATTTAGGCAGGATTTAAAACATATTTCGTTCCCTTCTTAAACCCACACTTAAGACCAACCCAACAGCCATCATATTAGCCCACATAGAACTACCTCCTGAACTAATAAATGGAAGTGGTAAACCAGTTACAGGCATAATGCCAGAGGTCATCCCAACATTTATGAGAATATGAAAAAGAAACATAGACACAACACCAGTCACAATTAACAACCCGTAAAAATCCCTTGATTTCATTCCAATACTTATAGCCCTCATTAAAAATATACAAAAAACGAACAAGAGCGTAACCGTTCCAATGAAACCAAATTCCTCTCCAACTACTGAAAAAATAAAATCCGTATGGTGTTCAGGCAAAAAATTCAGCTGACCCTGTGTACCATTTTGATAACCTTTTCCTAAAAGTCCCCCAGAGCCTATCGCCCACACAGATTGAAGGACATGATAACCATCACCAGAAAGATCTCCCCCTGGATTTACAAACGAAGTTAACCTATCTAGCTGATAATCCTGAAGGGGAAGGGGCAACCCTTCTAGATAGCTCAAAGGCCAAGGAAGATTTGCAGCAAAATGGAAAAAGAAACCTAAACCTACTATTAGAACCCCGACAAAAATAATCCCGCAAAACTTTTTAGGGTTTGCTCCAGCAATTAACATCATGCCCACAAAAATTGCTCCAAATACAAGAGCCGTACCCAAATCTGGCTGAATAAGAATCATTAGCATTGGTACAAGCATATACAAAAAGGGAGGAATAAAATCCCTGTACGTATTTAATTTCCCTCTCCTCTTCACTAGAAAATCTGCAAAACAAATAATAATAAATATTTTAGCAAATTCCGACGGCTGAATACTAATACTTGATGTTATCGGTATCCAACGTTGTGCACCCTTCGCCGAACTCCCAACTATTATTACCAACAAAAGAAGAAAGATGTTTGCTCCATATATCCACCAAATAATTTTTTGCCAGTGTATATAATCTATATAAGCAACAAATCCAGCTATGAAAAGACCAGATATTATCCATACTGCCTGAGTCTTTACATAATGATAAGGGTTATCCTCGATCAGATTATAAGAGGCTGTACTTAGTATCAACAAACTAGCTCCAAGCAAAACAAACAAGGAAAGCATGAAAACTATATCCATTGAACTAAGTGTTTTTTTATCTATTCTATTTAACATTATTCTATCTCCAAATCATTCTTAGTACATAACCAGCAAATATAGCTATTACAAACAGGTAATAACTCTTTTACCAATCACTACATTAACATAAATTATAGCAAAAAAAAACAAATCCGGATAATATTTTAACCGGATTTGTATCTCTGCTCTTAAGCTTGTCTTGCTTCAGCAAAATCCCTTCTTATCTTTTTTATTGGAATATTGGCAATAAGCGAGACTTCTCTCCCCTTTTGATCCAGAAAAACCTCCATCTCCTCTTCATCAATTATCATGTAATTAGAAATAACTTTAATAAAATCATCTTTTAAACTATTCATTATCAGCGGAGACATAGCGGCCCTATCATGTACCAGAACCAGACGCAATCTTTCTTTAGCCAGGACACAAGTTTCTTTTTTGTCCCTGCCCAGCACTCTGCTCAAAAATCCCAACAATATCATTACCCCCTCTCGTGCTAGGCTTTCAGTACATTCCTATTATTTTCTTGAATCTCATCATAAAACTATTAGTTAATTCTAAGTTCATTAAAGGAACATCTTCACCATTAATTCTTTTAGCTATCCTTCTATATGCTTCACCAGCACTTGAAACCCCATCCATAACTGCAGGTTCTCCCTTATTAGTTGAAATTACAATTTTTTCATCTTCAGGCACAACCCCCAAAAGATCTACAGCTAAAATATCAACTATATCCTCTATCGCCATCATATTTCCTTGTTTTACCATTTTAGTACGTATTCTATTAATTATTAATTTAGAATTATACAACTCAGCACTTTCCAATAAGCCAATAATCCTGTCAGCATCTCTTATAGCACTAACTTCCGGAGTAGTAACAACTATAGCTTTATCAGCACCAGCAATTGCATTATAGAATCCCCTCTCTATTCCTGCAGGACAATCTATTATCACATAATCAAACTCATCTTTTATATCCTCACAAAGTTGTCTCATTTCTTCAGGGCTTACAGCTGTTTTATCCTTTGTCTGAGCAGCTGGCAATAAAAATAAATTCTCAAAGCGTTTGTCTTTAATCAT
>JBAYAL010000258.1:0-3594 GCA_041669825.1 Eubacteriales bacterium
GTGATAATGCATGATATAGGAAAGACCATGATTTCTAGGGATATAATAAATAAAAAAGGTCGTTTAAAAGAGGAAGAATATGCAGAGATAAAAAAACATTGTCTTTTTGGGTTTGATGTTATCAGGAAAAATAGAGATTTTAGCCTTCATTCTGCGCATGTTGCGTTACAGCACCATGAGCAGTGGTTAGGTACTGGTTATCCACGAGGAATAAAGGGAGAGGATATACATGAATATGGAAGAATTGCAGCTGTTGCAGATGTATATGATGCTCTGACAAGTGTACGACCATATAGAGGAGCAATGCAACCTTACGAAGCGTATGAATATATAGTGGCTCAATCAGGATATCAATTTGATCCTGAAATAGTAAGAATATTTATGAAATGTGTAGCGGTGTATCCGCTTGGTACAGGGGTGTTGCTCAGTAATGGACAGAGGGGAAATGTTATCAGGCAGAATCCGGGGTTTTCAACGAGGCCAGTTGTCAGAGTGATTTATCAAGGGGATGAACCTCTGGATAATCCTGTTGATTATGATTTAGCAAAACATTTGTCACTAATGATTACTAAAGTTGAGAATAAGATATAAGAAAGCTCAGCAAGATATAATGTTGGGCTTTTTCATAAGTCACCTCGCTTTCCTTGTGTATTCATAACAAGTATAAATTACAAACCTGAATTCTACCTGAAAACTGTGTGTGTTATGTGTGAATATTTTATGCATAGGCTATTACTACTTATTGAGCTCTAGCAATTTAGACTCTGTATGAATTTTTCCATCCTTTTATTGTTAAATTAAATTAATTTAATTTATGTATTATCTTCTTATCTGTCAAATTCCTCTTAAAAAGGCACATACCCCACTACCACAAAATAATACTTTATTAATAGATTCTGGATTTCAACTGAAAGATGAGGTATTATTTTATTTATGTATTCAAAAAACAACAAAGTATTAACCAGAAGGGAATAAAAATTTCATTTTTGACACTCGAACCTTAATTAAATAAACTAGAATCGAACGATTGTACTAAATAATTGTAAAATGTTCGGTTTTTCATTGACCGGTTAAGTTTTGTGGGGTAAAATGTCAATGAAAAGGTAAAATAAAAGGTTTTAAGGAGGATTATAGCATGATTCCTGTAGGAATTATTATGGGGAGTGATTCCGATTTTAATGTGATGGAAGAAGCAATAAAGATTTTGAAGCAATTTGATATTGAATTTGAAGTAAAGGTATCATCTGCACACCGCACTCTTGATCGAACCGTTAATTGGGTTAGAGCTTTTGAAGTTCAAGGTGGCAAAATTATTATTGCAGGTGCTGGGCTAGCGGCTCATCTTCCAGGAGTAGTGGCAGGTTCGACAACACTGCCAGTTATAGGTGTTCCAATCAGGAGCGGTGCACTTGAAGGTGTAGATGCACTTTATGCTATAGTTCAGATGCCACCAGGGGTTCCTGTGGCTACAGTAGGAATAGGAGGAGCCCAAAATGCTGCCCTTCTTGCAGTACAAATGCTGGCGATAAGTGATGAAAGACTTAGTAAGCAACTTAAAATATTTAGGCTCAAAATGGCTGAAAGCGTGGATTCTAAGGATAAAGCTCTTCAGGCAAAATTGACTGCTGAGTAATACAGAAAAGGAGAAATAAGAATTGATAGAACGATATACCTTGCCAGAAATGGGAAAAATATGGACCGATGAGTACCGCCTGTCATTGTGGTTACAAATTGAGATTGCTGCATGTGAAGGTTGGGCAAGTTTGGGAAAAATCCCAGTTGAGGCAGTAGCGGAAATAAAAGAAAAAGCGGCATTTTCGTGGGATAGGGTAAAAGAAATCGAAGAGACAACTCACCATGATGTGCTTGCTTTTTTGACTAATGTATCGGAAAACGTAGGAGATGCAGCAAGATTTATTCATTTGGGTATGACATCTTCAGATGTTTTAGATACGGCTCTTTCAATGCAACTTGTAAAGGCTTCTGATTTACTGTTGGAAAAAGTTGATGTATTGATAGAATCTCTTAGAAAAAGAGCTATAGAACACAAAGATACTATTCAGATGGGTCGTTCTCATGGAATTCATGCAGAACCGATTACTTTTGGACTGAAATTTGCCCTTTGGTATGATGAGATGAAGCGTCAGAAGGAAAGATTGGTTTTTGCTAGGGAAGAAGTGAGAGTTGGTCAGGTTTCGGGTGCTGTTGGTACATTTGCTAATATTGATCCTAGAGTTGAGGAATATGTCTGCAAAAGTTTAGGGCTAAAACCTGCTCCAGTCTCAACTCAGATAATTCAACGGGATAGACATGCTTTTTATGTGTCTGTTTTGGCTGGAGTTGCGGCAACTCTTGATAAGATTGCGACAGAGCTTCGCAACTTGCAGAGAACAGATGTACATGAGGTTGAAGAAGCATTTTCTAAAGGTCAAAAAGGTTCATCTGCGATGCCTCATAAAAAGAATCCGATTACGGCTGAGAGAATATGTGGGATGTCTCGCATTATTCGAAGCAATGCCCAGACAGCTTTTGAAAATGTAGCCTTGTGGCACGAAAGAGATATTTCACATTCGTCAGCTGAAAGGGTTATACTTCCAGATAGTACAATTGCTCTCCACTATATTCTCCATAAAATGATACAGCTTATTGATGGATTGAGAGTATTTCCGGAACAAATGAAAGAAAATATTGATAAAGTTTATGGTTTGGTTTTTTCTCAGAGAGTGATGCTTAAGTTGGTGGACAAAGGTGTGAGCAGGGAAACCTCCTATGCCTTGGTTCAGAAAAATGCTATGCGGGCTTGGGATACAAAGCAACCTTTTAAATTTTTCCTGCTTAAGGATAAGGAAATTATGGCTAAGCTGACTGAGCAAGAGGTTGAAGACTTGTTTGATTTCAGCTATTATACTAGACATATTGATTATATTTTTAAACGTGTTGGGCTTATTTAATAAATATGGAGGTAGTTTAAATGAAAAAGTTGGGTATGCTTTATGAAGGCAAAGCTAAAAAAATATTTGATACTGATGACAAAGGTCTATTTTGGGTTGAGTACAAAGATGATGCTACTGCTTTTAATGGTGTAAAAAAAGGTACTATTGAAGATAAAGGGATTGTAAACAATAAGATGTCTGCTATGATGTTTGAATATTTGCAGAAAAAAGGTATTGCTACTCATTTTGTGGAGTTACTAAATGATCGTGAACAGATTGTTCGCCGTTTGGATATGCTTCCCTTGGAAGTGGTTGTTCGTAACATAGTTGCAGGAAGTTTAAGTAAGCGTGTGGGTAAAGAAGAAGGTTATAAACTTAAGAAACCTATCCTAGAATTTTATTATAAAAATGATGCCCTTGGGGATCCAATGGTTAACGAGACACATGCTGAAGCTATGGAATGGGCGTCTATTGAACAAGTGAATACCATGAAAGAAATTGCTTTGAAAGTAAATAAGGTTATGATCGAAATTGTAGGTAAAGCTGGTATAGACCTGGTAGACTACAAACTAGAATTTGGTGTATGTGATGGAAAAGTGATGCTTGGAGATGAAATATCACCGGATACTTGTAGATTTTGGGATAAGGATACAAAAGAAAA
>JBAYAL010000259.1:0-3582 GCA_041669825.1 Eubacteriales bacterium
AAATTGTACGTATTGTTTTTCTCAATACGAATTATCTTGGAGGAGCAACAGGTTTGCCAGTTACCAAAACAATTACTTGGGGATGGGCATTCTGGTTAATGGTATTTAGTGTTTTCGTTATTAATAATTTCATTAACTCTTCCCATGGAAGGGCTTGCATTTCTATTAGAGAAAACGAAATAGCTGCTGAAGCTATGGGTATAAATACTACTAAATATAAGGTGATGGCTTTTGCCATAGGGGCGATGTTTGCAGGTCTGGCAGGTGGCATATATGCCAACTATATGTATATGATTCAGCCCCTTACTTTTAGTTTTCTCAAATCATTTGAAATTTTAGTTATGGTAGTTCTTGGTGGATTAGGTAGTATTACAGGTAGTATCCTTGGTGCAGCAATAATGACTATTATATCTTCAGCGCTCGCTGATTTTCCTGAAGTACGTATGGTGATTATAGCGGTTCTCCTTATAGTTTTAATGATTTTCAGACCTAATGGTATATTAGGAAATAAGGAATTAAATTTAAATTTTATTTTCAAAAAGAAAGGTGACCAGAATGGCTCTGTTAAAAACTGATAATCTTTCAAAATCTTTTAGTGGCTTAAAAGCGGTGGCTAATCTAAATATGGAAATTAAAAAAGGAGAACTTGTTGGTTTAATCGGCCCAAATGGTGCAGGGAAAACTACTGTGTTTAATCTTTTAACAGGTGTATATACCCCAAGTGAAGGATTGATTATATTTAATGATAAAAAAATCAATGGTTTGTCACCTTATAAAGTTTCATATAGAGGTCTTGCTAGAACGTTTCAAAACATTCGTTTATTTTCAGACTTAAGTGTCTTAGATAATGTGAAAATTGCTTTTCATCAGCATGTAAAATATAGTGCCTTAACAGGAATCTTACGGCTTCCTGGCTATTATAAGGGTGAAGAGGAGATTACAAAAAAATCGCTTGAGTTGTTAAAAATTTTCGAATTAGATGATAAAGTTGAGGAATTAGCCAAAAATTTGCCCTATGGACAGCAAAGACGTTTGGAAATAGCAAGAGCATTGGCTACAAAACCTACTTTGCTACTGCTTGATGAACCAGCTGCAGGTATGAATCCTCAGGAAACACAAAGTTTAATGGAGCTTATTCGATGGATTTTGAAGAAATTTGATTTGACAATTCTTTTGATAGAACATGATATGGCTTTAGTTATGGGGGTTTGTGAAAGAATTTATGTTTTGGACTATGGGATGGTAATTGCCCAAGGAACACCCGGAGAAATTAAGTCCAATCCCAAAGTAATAGAAGCATATCTGGGAGAGGAGACAAATTAATGCTGGTACTGGACAATGTTCATGTTTATTATGGTGCTATACATGCTTTAAAAGGTATTTCCTTTGAGGTAAAGAAGGGAGAAATTGTTACTCTTATTGGTTCTAACGGTGCTGGAAAAAGTACTTGTTTAAAAACAATTTCTGGTTTACTTCGTCCTAAAGAAGGTAAAATGTTTTTTAAAGAGGAAGATCTATCCGTGGTTAGTGCTCCACATGTAGTATTAAAGGGAATTTCTCAAATTCCAGAAGGACGAAGAATTTTTGCTAATATGTCAGTTACGGAAAATCTTGAGCTGGGAGCCTATTTGCGCAAAGATAAAAATGTAATTAAAGAAGATATTAAAGATGTTTTTAAATTATTTCCCAGATTAAAAGAAAGACGTAGACAACTGGCTGGAACACTTTCTGGAGGAGAACAGCAGATGTTAGCTATGGGAAGAGCATTAATGTCTAAGCCTGAATTGCTTCTTTTGGATGAACCCTCCATGGGTCTTGCTCCTATATTAGTAAAACAAATTTTTGAAATTATTAAAGAAATCAATTCTCATGGGACAACTATTCTTTTAGTTGAGCAAAATGCTAAGATGGCACTTTCTATAGCTAATAGAGGGTATGTTCTTGAGACCGGAAAGATTGTTCTTTCAGGTAATGCTGATGATCTGATTACTAGCGAAGAAGTTAGTAAAGCGTATCTTGGTGGATAAAAAAACTCTTATAAAATGCCTATGATTTTATGAAAATGAAGAAGGTAAAAATGATTGGTTGTAGAATAATTATATACAATTAATCTAAATTTAAAATTGGGAAGGAGATAAATTGTATGTATGTACAACAATTTATGACCTCGCAGGTTTTCACTGTATCTCCTAATGAAAGTATACTTAATGCTATGAACATTATGAACCTGAAAAAAATTAATAGATTACCAGTTGTGAAGAACGGAAAACTAGTTGGTATTGTGACAGATGGGGATCTGAGGGCTGCTTCCCCTTCGCCGATAACATCCCTTAGTAGGTTTGAAATGAATGAGCTACTTTCTAAAGTTACAATAAAAGATGTAGCAATAAAAAAAGTAGTTACTTGTTCACCTGATACAATTTTTGAAGACGCGGCTCTGCTAATGAGAGAGAATAAAATCGGTGCTCTTCCAATAATGGAAGGGGAAAAGTTAGTAGGAATTATTACTCAAAATAATATTCTGGATGCTTTTTTGGATATTATGGGATCGAGAAGTCCAGGAAAACGGGTTGTTATAGAGGCAAAAGATGAAATAGGTATCTTTAATGATTTAACTGCAATAATTAGGGATTATGGGGTAGATATAACAAGCCTGGCTGTATTTCATATGCAAAATAGAAGAGTACAGATTTTGATGCATTTGGAAGGGGAAAAATCAGAAGAAGCAGTGAACAGTTTAATTGAAAAAGGATTTGTTATTACTGCGTAAATGGGGTAATTAAAAGTTAGTTTTTGTGAGTAAAACAGATGAAGAATATCAGAAAAAAATGATATTCTTCATCTGTTTTAATTTTGAATCAATAATTAATAGCTGATTAATTGTCTATTTATCTAAGGTAGGGTATAAATTGTATGTAATATTTAAAGATGTAATTTTTTGCAGTTTAATTTTATAATATGGTTATTAAAAAAGAAGTATGCTAAAATTTAGAGTAAGAGTACAGAAAATAATATTTGTAGGTAAAATGAAAGAGGGTATTTTTTTTAAAAGTAGAGCTTTTGAATATGTATAAAAAAATATAAACGATAGAGGAGAGTTTTAATGGCTACATTTGATATTATTATTATAATATTGTTAATAGCTGGGGCAATAACGGGATATAGAAAAGGTGTTTTAACAGGAATAGCGAGACTTGTTGGAAAAATTGTTGCTTTTGCTGCTGCGTGGATATTCCATGTGCAGTTTTTAGAATATTTAGAGTCGGTGATAGCCTTAAGAAGTAAGATAGAACCCCAATTATATAGTTTATTAACTAAAGTAATTGAAAAGCAGGTAGTTTCTATAGGAAATGCTGACAGTATAGATGCAACACAACAGGTTATCGGTAAAGCAACTGGTCTTCTCGCAAATTATGCTTTAAAAGTTATTGCATTTATTAGTTTGTTTATTATTGTTTCATTGCTTGTAAATATTTTTATTAGGTTAGTAATAAGTCCGTTGGCTAAATCGTTAGGAATAGTTAATAGTGGTGGTGGTCTGGTATTTGGATTGTTTAGTACTTTTCTAGTATTAAGTTTATT
>JBAYAL010000260.1:0-3575 GCA_041669825.1 Eubacteriales bacterium
GTTGGTTATTTTGCCCAGAAGCAGCAATTACCAAAGAAAATAGGAATATTGATTATGCTTATTGCAAAGGTTGCGGCATTTGCGCCGCCGAATGTCCCACGGGAGCCATTCATATGGAAAAGGAGGAGGGACAATGACCAAAATCTTTGATACAGGAAATGCTGCCTGTGCACTAGCAGTAAAAGCAGCTAATGTAGACTTTGTAGCAGCTTACCCCATAACTCCACAGACCTCAGTAGTTGAAAAAATAGCCTCCTACGTAGCAAATGGAGAGATGCAAGCAAAATATCTTTCAGTAGAATCTGAACACAGTGCAGCCAGTGCAGTAGCAGCTGCTTCTGCTGTTGGCGCCAGAGTATTTACAGCCACTTCATCTCAAGGGCTATTATATATGCATGAAATCTTACACTATAGTGCAGGTGGTAGACTATCTATGGTCATGACCAATGTTAACAGAGCAGTCTGTGCACCTTGGTGCCTCTACGTCGACCATCAGGACGCCATATCTCAAAGAGATACCGGTTGGATTCAGTTTTTTGCTGCTTCTAATCAGGAAATCTATGACATGATTCTTCTAGCTTATAAAGTAACTGAAGAAGTAAACATCCCTGTCATGGTCAATTATGACGGTTTTTTGGTATCACACTCATCTATGCCCTTTGATACCTTAGAACAAAATTTAGTAGATAAATTTCTTCCACCTTATGAACCTTCTTGGCGGCTTCATCCAAAGTGGGGAGGAACATTTGGTAATGTTACACCTTCAGCCGAATATGTTCCGTTTCGTACCAGTCTAAATGCCGATATGAAAAGAACAGGTCAAGTCTTTCTCGATTTTTCTAAGGAATATGAAAAACTCAGTGGTCACTTACAAAGTGGACACTTTGAAGTATATAGACCTGAAGGTGCTACCCACTTCCTTCTTTCCATGGGTTCCATGGGCAAAGAGATGGAACTGGCAGTAGATACTCTTCGCAAACAAGGTATCCCTGCAGCTGGACTTCGATTACGTATATTTAGGCCATTCCCAGAGGAAGCACTAAATTCCATCTTACCATCAGGAGCAAAACTACTCGTCTTTGACCGTAATATGGTATATGGTTCAATGGGCGGAGTTCTTTTACAGGAAGCCAAAGCTTCCCTCTTTGATCGCAAAGATAGTATAAGAGTTACTGGTATTTCCCTAGGTTTAGGTGGCGAAGATCTACCTGCCTCACTCTTGGTTAACAAAGCCAAGGAAATGATGGAGGTGTTAAAATAGTATGAAAATTCAAGATTTATCTTCATTAGAATATATACTTCCCGGTACTGGGGCTTGTGCTGGTTGTTCTTCAACAATTGGCCTGCGCATCATTGGCAAAGCCCTTGGAGAAAACGCAGTATGCCTCATGACCCCTTCTTGTGCTGTAGCCAGCATGGGCATGACGCCTAAAACCAGTTACACCTTTCCTGCCCTAAACATCTGCTTTGCATCAGCAGGAGCGGCAGCCGGTGGAATGTCTATGGCTTTGGATTCACTCTATGAAAAAGGCAGATTAAAAGGTGAAAAGCCAGTCGTTTTCACTTGGGTAGGAGACGGTGGAACCTATGATATTGGCTTCCAAGGTTTGTCTGGTGCAGCCGAACGAAATGATGACTTTATTCATTTTTGTTATAATAATGAAGCTTATTCCAATACTGGCGTACAAAGGAGTGGTGCAACACCTCAGCATGTTCCTACCACCACATCTCCATCGGGTAAAAAAATGCCCAAAAAAAACGTTCCACTACTTATGTTGGAACATCGTCCCCCATATGTGGCGACAGCATCTCTCGCTTACCCGATGGACCTTTATCGCAAAGTTGAAAAAGCCAAAAAAATGACCGGCTTTCGATATATAGAAATCCATATGCCCTGCTGTACTAGTTGGAAATTTCCTGCCTCTGAAACCATCAAGGTTAGTAAATTGGCAGTTCAAACAGGCTCATGGCTACTCTGGGAAGCTGAATACGGTAAACTTACCATCAATGCTCCCACAGCTTCTTTGGTCTCAGGACAGAAAGAACCAAAACCAGTGGAAGCATATCTTAAAGCACAAGGTCGTTACAACTGGCTATGG
This sequence comes from Eubacteriales bacterium, assembly GCA_041669825.1. GTDB lineage: Bacteria > Bacillota > Desulfitobacteriia > Desulfitobacteriales > Syntrophobotulaceae > JBAYAL01. Next base: position 2,100 of record JBAYAL010000260.1, read on the forward strand.
AAAAGCCCTCAACAAGCTGAATACCTTGAGGGAATAGAACTCAACATTCGCCAAGAACTTGATTTTATGAACGGCAGAACGCGTTTGTAGGTACAAAAAAGCAGATAGAGACCCCAATAATTAAATTTCATGATTATTGGGGTCTTTTTTTAACCCTCAGTAATTGCTAAAAATATCACTTTATTTTTTATCCAAATTGTCCCTATTTTTCACTTCCACCCTCACCAATTACAATACTCTTCGAATAATAAGTTTTTCTAATACCATCAGCTTTTTCTATCATTTTTGTTTCATAGCCTAATTTTCCTACAAATTCATTGCCTCTTGTGCAAAGAACAATCCGGTATCTTTGCCTTTGTCCCATACTACATTAAACTCAGAATTCGGAAAGGGTTTATCATTGCGATAAGGGCAAAACTCGAGGGTAAAGGTGGGAATTTTTTGCGCCCGTGTGAGATCTGATATCCCGGAGCCCCACATTCCATAGCTTTGGAGTTTAGAACCCTTCTTAAATCCTGTAAGTTTTACAAGCCTGTCTGTCATAGGCTCTAGGATATTATTAAAAGAACTACAGTTTTTATCAGACCAATAAATTAACTCTCCTTGTGTGTGATAGGATGATACAATTTTAAATTGATTGTTCTTTAACAAATTCAGGAGAGCCTTCACCTCAGGCTCTGTTGCAGCTGCTGTCCCTTTAAAATTCTCCGAGCTATAAACGTTAGTATTGCTTATCATTGCATCCCATCCGACAGGAAAATTACGATTTAAATCTACTCCGTTAATATTAGCTTTCCAAGCCTCATAGCCGAGATAAGGTTGCATATTTTTTATTTTTTTAACCTTTTCCGGATTACTCGTAGAGCTTATACCATTTTGCACTAAATTTACCCCATCAGGATTCACCATGGGTACGATATAGAGAGTTACATTATCCAAAAGAGTTTTAGCATTATAATTATCAAATTTTTCATTATAAGTGTATGCATATGCGTATTCATCAACCATTTCCATTAATAAAGAGGTTGTAATATACTCCCTTGCGTGCATACTCCCATTAAGAAACACTTTCTTTTCTCCCTTTCCAAGTTTAATAAGTAACAAAGCCCGATTTTCTACAGATTGGCCAATAGTTACTAATTCCACAGCATCTGGGTATAATCGTTTAATCTCTGAAGAATCTTTTAGCATTTGCTCATAGCTATATTCCACATAAGGATTAACTACACCGCTTTTCTGCCTCAATACTCTAACCAATTCCGCAGACACAGCTTGTGTTCCGCCGAAGCAAGTGATATTTCTAACTTCTTGAACATTGTATATATCTTGAGCCTGTTTACTAGGGTCAGCTAATATCACTGGGGCTTTTGTTTGGGCAGCAAGCACACCACCTGCTACAGCATCCGGAAACTGTAGCCCAGATGCTAAATAAATATTTGAGGCATGCGGAGCAAAATAATTAGCTATCTGACTCGA
>JBAYAL010000261.1:0-3575 GCA_041669825.1 Eubacteriales bacterium
AAAATTGCTGTATCGTATAAACAGTTCCGAAACATTTTAGAAAGAAAAGTCAAACAAGGCCATAAGGACTTTCAATTAGATGAATTAGAAAGCGATATAGCATCCCTATTAAATGAGTTTAGAGACATGAGGAATTGGTCCCATCACGTTCCACAGTCCGTTCTAAATAGCCAACTGGATTATATGAAAGAGCAAGCTGGTTTACCAGCTGATTTTGTTGAATTCAATTTTTCATATGAGACTATTGCTGTGCTTACTTGGGAGTATCATGAAATAGCATGGATGTATGAACTATACAATAATGCATCTGAATTATATAAAGGATTTTCAAAGGTATTTCAGAGAATGAAAAAAGATTATTCTAAATTAATTGGCACTAGCATGAGTCTAATTAGAGAGCAGCAATCTATTCCTAGACCAAATGATTTTAGGCTAATTGGAGAAAACTCTTATTTGATTAATACTGGAAAGAAAAAGTAATTATTTAGAATGGAATTGTGGAGTTTGAGGAGTTGCCCTTCATAGAGTATGTAAAGACTATTTTATTTAAGATCGATTTGAGGGTATTGAGGGGTCGACGTCCTGTCGCCCTCTGAGTCTGGGGGCGACCAACTTCACTTAACAGTGAATTCCCTAAATCTGAGAAGATATGAACGTAGTAACCAGACTTCGGAAATTCACGGAACGTTAAATGAAATTGGTCGCAAAGACCGCGCCGTCCTGGCGCGGATTTAACGGAATAGCTTTAGAGTATATTATTTTTTTAGCAAATAAGTAGCGGGTAAATATATTAGATGTGACTAAAGAGGTGTTAATTTGAAAGGCAAATATGAGAAAGCTGAGGAAGAAATAAATAAATTAAAAGAAGAACTTGATGTGATTAAAACCACAATTAACTGTAAAGTTATTAACAATGATGGGGTCAGGGATACTTATAATGAAAAAGCATACAATGAAAAAGCATACAATGAAAAAGCATACAATGAAAAAGCATACAATGAAAAACAGTTGGTAATTGCAAAGAAAGAGCTTAGTCTTGGCTTAAATAAATATTCTGAACATGAGATTACAAAGAAAGATCTAGTTAAAACGTGGGAAAATTACAATCAATTACTTTCTAATAAGCTAGAATGGCTAAAAGGAGAAAGGCCGATACGAACAAAGAATTACGATTATGTTCAAGATATGACGGCAATAAATGAACTCCAAGATTTTATTAATGAGGAATTTAATAAGTATCAAAGTGTTATTAATAATAGACCAGTGCGATGTGGTAATGTAATTAATTTTATTAAAAATAATACGGTCGCTTTAATAATATTTACATTACTAGGTATTCCTATTTTAATTGGAATAATAGTATCTATCCCTAGTATTCAATACCTATCTACACAAAACGATTGGATAGGATTCTGGGGTAATTATAGTGGGGGAATTATAGGTGCTACAATTGGTGGTTTTGTGGCATATAAAATCGCAAAAAATGGTTTTGAAAAACAACGCCAATTAGATAGAGAAGAAAAGATAACTGAGATGCGTATGAAATCTCTCCCAGACTTTATTTTAGCAATAATCTCCTTGCAACAAAAAATACAACAAGAAAAACAATATTTGAAAATATTATATCCTTTAGTAAGGACAACCTATGAAAAAGAAGTTTTGAAAGGGAAAATTTCATTTGATAGTATAAAGGATAAACTTATAGATGGACAAAAGCTTATCAAAGAAAACAAAATTGTAATTTATGATTCCTTGGAATTGTACCAAAAACATTACGAAATCAATAGATTCCTAGTAATTAAATTCGAGCAAAAGATACAATTGGCTTATGATGCTTCACTATTAGTTATAAACCAATCTGTTGGCTTTGAGGATTTATTCTCTGTGTGCGCGCAAGACGAGATTAGCCTAGAAAATCGAATAGATTTAAAAAGCTTTGATGAAAGTTATAAGAAATTACAGGATTTGTATGATAATGTTTCTTATATGCTTTATGAAATTATTGTTGCTCTGCGTAATGAAATTTCCAGAGATCTCTTTCAAATCAGATTTAACAAAATTTCTAAAGAAAACTATATTAAATAGATGAATAGTTAGTTCAAGAAGAAAATTATTGTTTAAGGAGTCGACGTCCTGTCGACTTCTGAATATGGAGGCGACCAACTTCATTTAACAGAGTATTGCCGAAACTTAGCCAAGATGAATGTGGTTGGGACGCTTCGGCAATACTCGGGACGTTACCTGAAATTTCCCATTTCTCCGCATTCCTTTGGAGCTTTGTTTCGCTGTCTGGGTGTTTCTTTGGAGAAATGAGAAAGACCCCTGCAAGAGAGGTCTAAGTATTATCGTAGATATTTTTAACAACATTAATAAAATCTTGGTAATTCATAGTGCCAATATATTGATGTAATCTATTCACGTTTATATTATGGATATTTTCTTTAAAACATTTAACCCAAGATGCTTTATCTAATCCACATTCTTGCCATTTTAGAATAGGTTCTTTAAAACGAGCAAAATAATTCGGCGGATCTTTTGGTGGAACAGATGTTATTTCAGCTATAGTACATCTTTTACTATCTATCATATTTATTATTACCACGGGTCTAAGTTTTTTGTCACCTTTTAGACCCTTATAATAAATAATAGCGGTATAAACATCTCTGACATCAGGTATCAAAATTTATTTTCCTTTGTATTTATCTTCTTCAAACCATTCCTTATGAAACTCATTATCTGGATTTAATTCAATCATATTATCTTCACCAGTTAATGTTTCAGCTTTTCCACTTATTCTACTTAACATTTCTTTTAAAGCAATTTCTTTTTTTTCTATTACTGTGGACATTTTATCTCCCCCCTTTGGAAGATTATTATTACTACCAATAATTTTCTTATCCATATGTTACCACCTTCTCATTAACATTACAACAATATATGTGTAGTTTTGCCAACTCAGAAGGGGATAATCCTTTGTTTGTAGAATATGGTAATATATTACATGAGTTTTTTGAAGCTTGTTTGCAAGCCATATGTAAGTATGGGAAACTTCAGATAACACGCCTTTCCCAAAACTTAGAATAGATGAACGTAATATGACGCTTCGGGAACGGCTAAACGTTATATAAAAGATGGCGCAGAACCGGCCATTCATGGCCGGAAAAATAAAGTAAAGATTTAATTAAGGGTGAAGAGAGGAGATATTTATGGAAAGGTATCTTATCCCTGCAAATGGTCCAGAAACAGAACCCATAAAGAAAGCTTTAGGCCTGGCGGCTAGACTCGGTCAAGATATTAGCGGTCAAGTAGAAGTGGTTATAGTAACCCCATCCAAGGACTTGTTTGGCTCAACGTTGGAATCAGTTGTTGGACAAGAAGTTGTAAGATCATTAGAAAAAGGTAATAGCATAATTCTTTCCGGAAATGTAATTATTAAGTTGGAATCTGAACGAACCTTAAAAGGATATAGGTCTTACAAGATATTAGTGGTATTATATCCGAATAAAAAAATGTTAGATAAAATCGATGCTATTAGAGACTGTGAGCACACTATCATTGTTCCATGGACTATGGAG
>JBAYAL010000262.1:0-3561 GCA_041669825.1 Eubacteriales bacterium
CGATTCTGATATACTAAGACGATAATGATTATTCTATGGTGCAATATAGTAAAAAAACGATGGGAAAGGGGCGTCAGAGAGTAAATGTATGTAGAAGTACTCGTGGATGTAAATAATAGACGCCTTGATAGGAGTTATTATTATAAGATTCCAGGTCAATTAATATTATCTTCAGGTATGTTGGTATTGGTTCCTCTACAGAATAGAAAGGTCCAGGGACTTGTTGTACGAGTTTTAGCAAATCTGCCTGATGAATTGGAAGAATATAAGATTAAAGAAGTTGAAAAAATACTCCAAGAACAATGCCTGCTCCCACAGGATCTTCTGGAGCTTGCGTCTTGGATGGCGGAGACAACAATTTGTTCTATGGCCCGCAGTTTACATACTGTCTGGCCTTTTTTAAAAGGGAAGCTTGAGGAATGGTTAATCCCACTAGCTGGAATAAAGGATGAGGATGTTCAGGCCCTTGAAATCCTTGATCCGGATGCTTACCGAGTTCTTGAAGTATTGAATAGGGCCAAAAGAAACGGATTGCCAGAAAATGTACTATTAAAAAGGGCAAATATTTCGAAAAAATTTGCTGAAGAATTGGTTAAGCAAGGATGGGTAAAGAAGGAAAAGCGTTTTTCCAGTAAAAATAACTTAAAAAAAGTAATTGAAGGTGATAGTTATAATGAAAAAATAGAAAGTTTTAATAGTAGAGGAGATGGGTGCTTCGAAAGAATTATGAATCAAGGTGCTAGACAACATTCTGAAGAAGTGAAACTATCGTTTGCTCAACTAAAAGCGCTAGAATATATATGGGATAAATATGTTAATAAAAGCAAAAATACTGTCTTGCTGCATGGAATAACAGGAAGTGGAAAAACACAGGTATATGTAGAATTTACTTCCAGAGTGCTCTCCGAAGGCGGTGATGTTATCCTACTAGTTCCTGAAATATCGCTGACATCCCAGATCGCTGCAGTTTTTATTGAACAGTTCGGCGATGCTGTGAGTATAATTCATTCGGGTTTAAAGACTGGAGAAAAGCTTAAAATATGGGAAGAAATACTTAAAGGAGAGAAGAGGATTGTTATAGGGGCTCGTTCTGCTGTTTTTGCTCCCCTTCCCAGGTTAAGTGCTATTATCATTGATGAAGAGCACGATGGAGCTTACAAACAGGATGAAAACCCTAAATATCATGCTAGGGATGTAGCTAGGAAAAGGATGGAACAGCTTAAAGGCCTGGTTGTTTTAGGGAGTGCTACCCCTTCGCTGGAAGCTTACGCAGCAGGACAGAGAGATGTAATAGGATTAACCTCTATTACTGAAAGGTTTAATCAGAAGGATATGCCTGTCGTAAAAATAATTGATATGAAAGCGGAACTTGCGGGAGGTAATAAGAGCATTTTTTCTTTGGAGCTTATGACCAAACTTAGAAATAGAATAGAACTTGGGGAACAGAGTATTCTTTTTCTCAACCGTAGAGGGTATTCAACTTTTGTATTTTGTAGGGAATGTGGATATGTTGCTCGTTGTCCGAATTGCGATGTGTCTCTGACTTATCATAGTAATAAAGAGGAGATGTGTTGTCATTATTGCAATTATAGGGTAGAAGTTTTTCATAATTGTCCTGAGTGTGGAAGTAGGTATATTCGATTCTTTGGTCAAGGGACACAGCGGGTTGAAGAAGAAGTTAAGATATTTTTTCCTGAGGTGCCAGTTCTCAGACTTGATACTGATACAACTAAAGGAGAGGGAAAGCATGAAGAAATCATCGAAAAATTTCGTCATCAAGAAGCTTCAATACTGGTAGGAACCCAGATGCTTGCTAAAGGGTTGGATTTTCATAATGTTACCTTAGTAGGAGTAATTTCTGCTGATCAGTTGTTAAATATGCCGGATTTCAGATCTAGAGAAAGAACTTTCCAATTGCTTACCCAGGTAGCTGGGAGAGCAGGAAGGGGAGACAAACCGGGAGAAGTAGTTATTCAGACCTATTCTCCTGAGGATAGGGCAATATATATGGCGGCAAAACATGATTTTACTTCTTTTTTTTGGGATGAAATTAGCTATCGGAAAAAGATGGGTTATCCTCCTTTTTCCCATATAATTAGAATTCTTGTCTATCATGAAAAAGAAGAAAGAGTGATAAAGGCTGCAGGGGAACTTGCTGACAGTCTTAAAAAGGCGCTATTTGAATTGGGTAAGGAAGATTATATGATTCTTGGTCCTGCCCCGTCAGTGCTTACCAGGTTAAAAAATGAGTATCGATGGCAGGTATCTTTAAAAGGTAAAAACCCAGATATTTTGAGAAAAATAGTATACAAAGGAGTACAATATTTCTATAAATGTCCGAGTAGCTCAGGAGTTAATATTAGCCCTGAAGTTAATCCTATGTAAATTAATCCTATGTAAGTTAATTATTTTAGTATTAGTCTAAATTTGCAGTAAACTTAAGGTAATTAAATCCAACTTTTAACTTTTTGTCATTTTTCGTATGCATACAATGAATAAAAAAGATATTAATGGGGTTAGAAAATTGATTGGAAGAATTTTAAGGGGTATAATTAGAGAACAGAAGTATAAAAACCGTAGAGGGAAGAAAGGAGCTGTCGACGAGATGGCTATTTATCGTATAGTTGAAATTGGAGAAGATGTACTAAGAGAAAAGTGCAGTGAAGTTCCCAAAATAACACCTAATATCCATAAGTTGCTAGATAATATGGCAGAAACCATGTATGCTGCTAAAGGAGTTGGTTTGGCCGCACCGCAGGTAGGTGTGAGTAAAAAGGTGGTAACTGTGGATGTGGGCGAAGGGTTAATCGAGTTAATTAATCCTGTGATTATTAGTAGGGAAGGTAAAGACACTGATATAGAGGCTTGTCTCAGTGTTCCAGGGCTCGCAGGAGATGTGACAAGAGCAAAAAAAGTAGTACTTCAGGCTTTGGACAGGGACGGTGAATTGATAGAATATGAGGCAGAAGGTTTTGTCGCAAGAGCTTTTCAGCATGAATTAGATCATTTGTCAGGAATATTGTTTATTGATGTTGCGGATAAAGTCTACAAAAATAATTGATCAGGGAGAGGACAGGATATGCGAATAGTATTTATGGGAACACCTGATTTCGCAGTACCTTCTCTGCAGGGTTTGTTTGATGCTGGTCACGATATTGTGGGAGTTTTTACTCAGCCTGATAGGCCGGCAGGGAGAGGAAAAAAGCTTAAACCAAGTCCTGTGAAAGTATTGGCAGAAAGGCTTAATATTCCGTTATTCCAACCAGAAAAAGTAAAGTCCACTGAGGCAGTAAAACAGCTTGTTGTGTTAAAACCGCAATGTATAGTTGTTGTGGCATTTGGTCAGATTCTTTCTAAAGAAATATTGGAATTGCCAAATTATGGTTGCGTAAATGTTCATGCTTCACTTCTTCCTTCTTACCGAGGAGCTGCGCCTATTCATTGGGCAGTGCTAAATGGGGAGAAAAAAACTGGAGTTACTACAATGCTTTTGGATGAGGGGCTTGATACGGGGGATATGCTCCAAAAATGCGAATGCGATATTTTTTCGGAAGCAACTAC
>JBAYAL010000263.1:0-3558 GCA_041669825.1 Eubacteriales bacterium
GAGGTAATTTCGTATCATCATTAATTAATTTACTTAATTCTTCTAAAGCTAAAATAGTATTAAGTGGAGCTGTTTCGTCTCCACCGCTATCGTGAAGCAATATTATGGACCCCTCCTTGGTGTTTCTCAGTATATTTTTTATTATGTTGGAAGGTGTCTGTTTCGAATTCCAGTCATATCCTTTTGCATTCCAAGAAATAGCTTTTTTCTTTCTGATCTTGCACCAAATAAATAAGGAAAGAGTAAAGCATCCCCAAGGGGGTCTAATGAATAGAGGTTCTTGACCTGTAAGGCCTTTTAGTGTTTTCAAGCCTTTATCCCATAATTTAAAGGTTGTGGAAGGTAACATAGTCCAAGCATGGCGGTGTTTATAGCAGTGACAACCGATTAAATGACCATTAGCTATTATATCTCTCACAAGTTCAGGGTATTTTTCTGCTTTTTCTCCAATAAGAAAAAAAGTTGCTTTTATATCCTTTTCTTTTAAAAGGTCCAATATTTTTGGAGTATATCTTGGATCTGGCCCATCATCAAAAGTAAGAGTAACTCCAGGAGAATATTGTCTTCTCCAGGTTCCTATGCCTAATAAATGTAATAAGATTTCTGGTATTAATATGTAAAATAGGAAAACAGTAAATACTACAATTAGTATGTCTGTAAATAGGGTATACAAATTTTTTTCACCTCTTTAAATGGCTTTTTTTAGATGGGACATAATATTTATAGTTAGTTCCATGACAATAGGTGGAGTTCTTTATGCAAATTGCGAGGATTTTTTGCCAGGCGGGGCACTCTTGCTGATTTAAATAGGAATCCACTCTTTGTTTCCAAAGTTCTAATTCAGTTTCATTATTGAAAAAGTTATCTAATTGCTCAATTAGAGGATTTGCTTGGTTAAGTTTATAAATTAGTTTTTTACTTGCCAGATAGTCACGGTTAATTACTTCTTGACCTGGAAGTGTAGAGTGGACAAAGATTGGCAGTTTCTTATTTAATGCTTCACTTATGGTTACACCCCCAGGTTTGGTTATAATAGCATCAGCATCATTGTATAAGGCGTTCATTGATTCTCGCAATGAAATAAATGAAAGAGGTTGGACATTATTTAGTTTTAAAGCTAATACATCTTTTAAAAGTTTATTATTGTGTCCACAAAGGATAGAGAAATAATAATCTGGAACATCTGACAAATCTTTAATTAGAACTTCCAGATCTCCTAATCCTGCATTACCCCCCGAAATAAGAATATGATAAGGAGGAGTTGGTCGTTTAAATGGTCTTGCTTGAAAACAATCATCTATTGGAATTCCTGTTGCTATAACACATTCAGGGTTAAGATTATAATTGTTTAATAATTTAGCTTTGATATTCTTGTCAGGTACAAAATGATAATCTATTTCGTTAATACCCCAGAGTTTGTTAATAAAAAAGTCTGTATATACATTTATAACTGGAGGAGTAGGTATTCCAGAATACCTCAGTCTGCCAATAAGAAATGATGGAAAAGCTTGAGTGCAAATAATAAGATCAGGTTTTTCTTCGTTTAAAAGGGTATTCATTTTATCGAGGAATTTTGATTCGTACCAATTAAAATGTTTAGTTGATTTGGTGGGATAGACAAAACTTTTGTAAAGCCAGACAAATGTATGAGGAGAATGATCTATCCAAGTTAAATATGTTAAACGAAAGGCTTTTTCCAATCGTTTATTGGCATAACTAAAAAAATCAACTTTGATATTATTTAGATTAGGAATTCTATTTTCTAAAGAACGAATCAGGGCATTAGCGACTGAATGATGCCCAGTTGGCATTTGGAGAAATGGTAAAAATAAAATTTTCATTATGTAAATCAGTCCCCTTTCTGAGATACAAACTGGGTGTTATCTTTAATTTTAATTACTAAAGTATAATTTTTCAATTACCATGAAGCTGCAGTGCTGTCTGCTCTTGGCTCTGTTCCAGCAACATATATATCATTAGAGTTTTTCCAGATAATTTGTCCCCTTCCAAAAGAAGTAGTATCTGTACTAATAGATATGTTGTGTCCATGGCTTTTAAGATAGGATAAACTCTTAGACTCAAAGATGTCTTCAACTAGGATATGGTTCTCTCTTGTCCATTGCCATCTTGGTTTATCCAAAGAAGCTTGTTGATTGAGCTTTTTGTCTAGAAGGTTGGATATGACCTGAACGTGGCCCTGAGGTTGCATTAAGGCCCCCATAACGCCGAATGGACCGATTGGCTTATTGTCCTTGGTAATAAATCCTGGAATAATTGTATGATATGGCCTTTTCCCTGGAGAGAGACAGTTTGGGTGATTCGGATCTAAGGTAAAGCCGCAACCTCTGTTGTGAAGTGCTATTCCTGTTCCCGGTACAACAAGACCGGAACCGAATCCTCTATAATTACTTTGAATGTAAGAAACCATATTTCCGAATTTGTCAGCAGTTGCTAGGTATACAGTTCCTCCACTGTAAGGATTAATCTTTTCGGGTTTATTTGCAAAATTTGAGATTTGTTTTGCTTTTTCTTGGGAATAATTATCTGATAGGATAGTAGTTAGGTCAATTTGCATATATTTTGGATCGGCAATATATTTGAAACCGTCAGCAAAGCCTAATTTAATAGCTTCAATTTGTTTATGAATTAATTCATTGTCTGTTGCTTTTTCAAGATCAAATTTATTTAAGATGTTAAGTGCCAATAAGGCTACAAGCCCTTGCCCGTTAGGAGGAAGTTCCCAGATATCATAGCCTCGATAATTGATACTTATTGGTGTTACCCATTCAGGTTGATACTCTTCTAAATCGATATTATTTAGGAAGCCACCAGTTTTATTGGAAAAATCTATAATTTTTTCAGCAAGATTTCCTGAGTAAAAACTTTTACCATTTGACTTAGCAATAGAACATAGAGTTTCTGCCAGATCTGATGATCTCCAAATATCTCCAGGATTTGGAGCATTTCCATCTGATGTAAAAATATTGAACCATTCCTTGTAAATACTATCTTTAAGAGTTTCTTTGTATAATTTTGCAATTTTATTCCAGTTATAACTTACTACAGTAGATACAGGAAATCCATTTTGTGCATAATTAATGGCTGGTTCAAGTACTTTAGTTAAGGAAAGACTTCCAAACTTTGCAGATAATTCTCCCCAGGCAGCAGGTATTCCTGGGACAGTTACTGGAACCCAACCGTATTGGGGGATACTGGTATGTCCCATGTCTTTCACTTTGGAAATGTTAAGATTTTTTGGTGCAGGACCACTGGAGTTTAAGCCGTACATACTATTGTTCATCCAAATAATAGCGAAGGCATCCCCACCAATGCCATTGGAGGTTGGTTCAGTAACAGTTAGACAAGCTGCTGTTGCGATTGCAGCATCAACGGCGTTTCCACCTATTTTTAAAATTTCAAGTCCTGCTTCAGCTGCTAGATATTGAGAAGTGGCAACAATTCCGTTTTGGGCAAAGACTACATTTCTTTGTGAATTAAAAGGATAATTAAAATAATTAAAATCCATTAGTTTCTCCTTTGTTAAGCTATAGTTTAACC
>JBAYAL010000264.1:0-3550 GCA_041669825.1 Eubacteriales bacterium
CGACAAAATATGAGAGGATATGAATGTAGTAACCAGACTCCGGCAATTCGCAAGTCGTTATCTGCAATGTGGCGATGACGCGGACATCCTTGGCCGCTAGCAGGAATTTAAAGAAAGGTAAAACATTGTTATTATTTGTGAATGTCGGAATTTGGCGGAATGCTAGAAAAAGAGGTATTAGATTTGAAAACAAGAGTATGGATTAAAGGCATTAATTTTAGTGATTGTAAAGATATCATTTTTGAACAAGACGATATCACTATATTTGTTGGTCCCAATAATGCGGGGAAAAGCGCAGCATTGAAAGATATTAGTAACCTTTCAAGAAATATTAAAATAGAGGGAAAGGTCGCAAAAAAAATTACGATAGATAAAGAAGGTAACGAAGAAGATTTCATAACCGACCTTAAACAAATTTCCAGGACAGTTATGTCTAATAACCCATTACCAACTTATAGTGGATTTGGTTTTAGCGTTTATGAGAGTACGGCAAAGAGCAATTGGAATAATGCAATCAAAAACGGTTTAAGTGATTTATCTCCCGTCTTTACTTATTTATTAAATACTGAGGCTCGGCTTTCCACCGCAAACCCAGCACCCAATATTGCATTAACTAGAGATTCATTATCTCACCCTATTCATTTTTTGCAGGTTAATGATGAAATAGAAAAACAATTTAGTAGTTACTTTAGGCAATCATTCAATTTAGACTTGATAGTACATAGGAATGCAGGTAATCAAGTTCCTTTACATATAGGAGAAAAACCAATTCCTGATTCAGGGGAAGATCGAGTTTCTATTAACTACTTAAAAAAACTAGAAGCTCTTCCATTATTGCACGAACAAGGCGATGGAATGAGAAGTTTTGTCGGTGTATTATTGAACTCGTTTATATCAAGCCACTCTGTTTTATTGGTTGATGAACCCGAAGCTTTTTTACACCCTCCTCAGGCGAGATTATTAGGAAAAATGCTTGCTAAAGACTTGCCTAGAGGAAAGCAACTATTCTTAGCAACTCATAGCGGAGATTTTTTAAGAGGATTACTTGATGCAAATTCTCAAAAACTTAAAATAATTAGAATACAAAGAAATGGAGATATTAATAACGTTAGTTTATTAAATCAAGAAGATATTGATGCCTTATGGAACGATCCCTTATTGAGGTATTCAAATGTCTTGGAAGGGTTATTTCATTCTAAAGTTATTATTACTGAGAGTGATGCAGATTGTAGGTTTTATTCTGCGATCTTAGATACTATTACAGATGGAAACAGTGAAATAAGTAATGATATTCTTTTTATACATTGCGGTGGTAAACATAGAATGCCTTCAGTCATTAAGGCATTAAGAAAACTTAATGTGCCAGTGTATGTTATTACTGACTTTGATGTTTTGAATGACTTAAACCCTTTTAAGTATATCATAGACGAATTAGGTGGCGATTGGAGTGAGGTGGACTCTGACTGGAATCTTGTCAAAAGAGAAATAGAATCAAAAAAACCCGAATTATCTAGTGAAGATGTCAAGAAGGAAATATATAATATTTTAGAAAGAATTACAGATATAAATTTTCCAAAGCAAAGTGGACAAGAAATTCAGAAAATTCTTAAGAAATCTTCTGCTTGGTCTTATGCTAAATTAGTTGGTAAGAGTTTTGTTCCGAGTGGTGATGCCACACGTGCTATTGAGAGAATATTTAAAAATCTAAGACGCTGGAGATTTTTCGTAGTTGAAGTCGGCGAACTGGAAAGTCTTGCTAGGAGCATAGGTAACCATGGCCCCAAATGGGTCAATGAAGTGTTACAGAAAGATCTTAAAAACGACCCTGAACTTGAAATTGCCAGGAAGTTTGTGCGTCAAATTATTAGCTGAAGTATAACACTTTGTCTAAGCTGTAATTCCCTCAAAGGTGCCCGATGTAGGATCTGGGAAAAGTCTAGGCATCATCTCCCTCGCCTAAGATAAGAGCTATCTAAGGCGGGGGGACATCGGGAATTTGGCTGAAGTCTGTGTCGCAAAAAAAGATATTATTTGAGGCCTTATAATGGTGAGGGCTATGCGCCCTGTGTTCGGTTGCCGTCCAAAAAATACTAAACCAAACAAAGAAAAAAAGCAGTTTCGAGTTTATAAAGGGAATAGAGAACTTTACCTGTCGAATGTTGAGTTGATTGCTCACGAAATACAAGGAATAATTACTGAAACTAATGAAAAAACATTGATTGTTTGTTATAAATCAATCGTAGACAAATATAGGAATAAATTTAACTTTGAAATAGATTTGAACAAAGTGTTGAAGTCCTTAGAATTAGATTCAAAGCGTTATACAGTAAGGCATTTCGGTGCAGCCACCACAGGAGTTAATGATTTTAGGGAATATAAAAATATAGTGTTCATAGGATTGTTGAATAAAGGGAATTTGTACTATACCAATAAGACATTATCCATAGGTAGTAGTAATTCAAAGGTTACAGAACTAAGTGAACATATCATCGACTGTATTCAACAGATTGGTAGAATTTGTGTTAGGCAAGGTGAAGAAGCAAATGTCTATATGTTATTCCAAGATACTTTTGGACTGACAGAGGAATTTAATAAGCATTTCTTATTAAAGAAAAAGGAGTGGATACCAAAGTATTTTAATGGAATAAATAATGCTACTCTTGCTAAACAAAATGGTTGCTGGTTTGCCATAATTAACGAATTAAAGAAATTGAATGAAGGGGATGAAGTGAGTTTAAAGAGTTTGCAGGATGTTTTAAAATCTCGTTTTAAAATAGATACAGTATATCGGTATATAGAACATCCACAAATTGAAAACTTCATAGCTGCAAATTCAATTACATATAACAGAATTAAAAGGACATTTAAGAAAAATTTACCAAAGATAACAAAACAATAAATCGATGTATGCACTGATTTATTGGAGTTTACAGTAAGTAAGGTGGAGGAAATGCTATTATAATAATACACTTTATCCGAATTATTTACTGAAAGGTACTAATAACAGGGATTGTAAGGTAATCTAATATTATTGTTAACGGTAAAAAAATATCGAATAGGTACTGTAGCGAAAGCGAAGATACCCACCAAACCTCCGTGCAGTTCGCGGAGGTTTATATCATGTGTCCGTCGTTTTATTTTTGCTGTAAACGATTGAGGAAGAATTAAATTTAAATAGAAAATAAATTATACTTAATATTGAGTTAAATAACACATCTTAGCTGAAACCTATGTTATATGATTCGAATAATACGTTAATTATTGGACTAAATAGGTTACTAAATGGCTTAGAATCATTAAAATAAAGGGTTTTACGATAACCTGGCGATAACTTAATATTGAGCAGGAGAAAATCAAGATTAATAATGTTTCTATTATTAATTCTATATTACAAGTGCTTGTCTATGTAGCAGTGCAGGAGAGGGTAAATATTAAGCCTAGACAGGCAGAAGGTATTCATGTAGCAAAGTTACAAGGTAAGCATTTAGGTCGACCAAAAGCTACATATCCAGAAACATTTGATGAGGTATATACAAGATGGAAAAAGGAA
>JBAYAL010000265.1:0-3547 GCA_041669825.1 Eubacteriales bacterium
ATGGATTGGTAGAAAGTTACCAAATGGAAGATGCAGAACATGCAATTGTTGCGATGGGTTCCGTAGTAAGTACAGCGAGAATTCTGGTAGATAGAATGAGAGCTGAGGGTAAAAAAATAGGTTTGGTTAAAGTTCGTGTATGGCGACCTTTCCCGAGTAAAGAACTTTGTAATATTTTGAAAAACACAAAAAATATTACAGTTTTGGATAAAAATATTGTATTCGGAGTAGGTGGAGCTTTAGCAACAGAGCTTAAATCTGCATTATATAGCAAAGGCGATATGGCGATAAGTGGTTATATAGTGGGTCTTGGCGGACGCAAATGCGATATAGAAGAAATAGAACAAGCTGTAAATTCCACAGAAGAAAGTAATGAAAAAAACAGATCAGAATGGATCGGATTTTAAGGAGGGATAGCAAGTGACGTTGAAATTTAAAGACCTTCCATCAGAAGAATTATTTCAGGCTAATGTAGGATGTAAAGGGTGTGGAGCAGCTATTGCAACAAGACAGGCATTGAAAGTGCTTGGTGAGAAGACGATTATTACAATTCCTGCTGCCTGTAATGCTACTATAGGTGGCAATAATAGAAAGGCTGCCTGGAAAATACCTTTTTATCATACACTCTTTGAGATGGCCCCGGCTGTTTCTTCGGGGATAAGAGCAGCTCTAGATGCCCAGGGTATTGAAGATGTAAATGTGGTTTCTTGGGCAGGAGATGCAGGAAGTGCGGATATCGGCTTTCAGTCCTTAAGTGGGGCTGCAGAACGCAACGAAAATATTTTCCATGTTTGTTATGATAATGAAGTTTATATGAACACAGGTGGGCAGACCAGTAGTCAAACTCCTAGAAATGCACTGACTAGTAGTACTTGGGTGGGAAAAACTACGAATAAAAAAGATATGCTGGCAATTATGGAAGGCCATGGACTTGGTTATGTAGCTAGTGCTTCGATTGCTTTTCCATTTGATTTTATGGAAAAAATTAAGAAAGCAGCAGCAAGAGCAAAAGATAAAAAAGGTTTTTCATATATTCATGTGCTTGCACCTTGTTATAGGGGTTGGGGTCTAGAACCTGATGAGACAGTTGAATTTGCAAGACGAGCAGTTGATTGCGGTCTGTGGGAGTTGTTTGAAGTTGAAGAAGGAATAAGGACAAGGAATTATGAACCAAAACTTATACCTGTTAAAGACTATATAGTTCCCCAAAAACGCTTCAGCAAACTTCAAGATAAAGATATCGAACAATTGCAAAAACACGTAGATGAATATTACGGAGCTTAATAGGGGGTGATAAGAATGGTCGAAATTCGAATACATGGACGTTTTGGTCAGCCGATAGGGGCTATTGCCAAAAAAATAGGAAATTATGCTCTTAAAGAAGGATATGAGACCCAGGTATTTAATGCATTTGCGGCGATAAGACCTGGGTCTCCGACAAATTCTGTTATTCGTGTAGATACTGAAAAAATTATTGAACGTTCAGCTCAGGAAACAAAGCCAGATATAGTGGTTGTCCTTGATAACAGTTTATTTACAGCAGCAAACGTATTTAAAGGTTTGAAGGCTGGAGGAAAAGTAATGGCACTCAATGCCGATCGCAGTATTCTAGGTGAAAATAGTAGTAAATATTCATATGAAGCACTGGATTCATATTTTGCTGATGATCCTTCTGAAATCGAAGGAAATATAATTAAAGCCTTAAAAGCTAACGCGATTTTTTGATGAAATTTTATTGAATTCAGAAGGATGTCTAGAAAATTGATTGACAAAGGGGGTGAAATGAATTTTCGGGTATAAGAGGGGGTGAAAAATAGTATAAATACGTGAAAAATAGTATAAATACGTGAAAAATTACTAAAATAAAAAAAATAGCCATAAAATGGCTAAAAAACAGATACAATTATTTTCATTACTAATATACACTCAATTTAAATAAATAGCAATAACCCAAAAAAAATTATAAATTTGGACAATTTTGAATATTAATTTAATGTATTGCGAAAGGTGGAGATAATGTGATTTTAGAAAATCCAACCACGACAATATTAGCTTTTTTAGCAGTAATCGTTTTACTGTTTTGGTTAATTGCCAAAGCAAAATGGCATGTCTTTCTTGCTTTGTTGGTTCCTATACTTTTATTCGCACTTGTACCTGGAGTAAATATGACAGAATTTATAGATGCATTTGCTACAGGTTTTGGGAACACAGTTCAGTCAATTGCAGTTGTTATAGTTTTGGGTTCTCTTATTGCTGAAGTTTTGAAGAATACCGGTGGTATAGAGAAGATAACTCAAACTATGGTTAGTCTCGTAGGCAAAAAGAGAATGCCTTTAGCTTTAACTTTTGCTGGATTTATTATTGGTATCGCTATTTTCTCTGATGTCGGATATGTTATATTGAATCCCTTGGTTCATGGAGCAGCTATTGCTGCCGGTGTTAACATGAGTGTCATGGCTACAGGTTTAGTCGGTGCTATGCAGCTTACTCATGCGATGGTTCCTCCTACCCCTGGGCCACTTGCTGCTTGCGCAGTAATGGGAGCAGATATTGGTAAAGTTATTCTTTATGGTTCAATTATTACTTTCTTTGGTTCAATTGCTGGATGGGGATATGCTCAAATAGTTGGACCTAGAGTCGTTTCTCCACCTTCAAAAGAGTTTCTGGGCGAATCATTTATAGAAAAAGGAATGAAACTTCCTTCTACACCTAAAGCTTATGCTCCTATTTTTGTACCTCTAATTCTTATTGCTGGTCAGAGTGTAGCAGATAATGTTCTTCCAGAAGGAAACTTTATCAGAACTATGATGGAGTATCTTGGTTGGCCAGTTGTAGCTCTTCTCATAGGTGTGATACTATCTTATCTTCTTGTTCATGAAGATCAGAAGAAAAAATTTACATCAAATTGGGTAGAGGATGCCCTGCGTACCTCAGCTATGATTATTGTAGTTACTGGACTTGGTGGTTCACTTAGTCAGATTCTCAAAGGAACTCCAGCAGTTGATACTATTGCAAATGCAGTTGCACAAAGCGGAGTACCAGCTATCTTTCTTCCCTTCGTTCTTGGTGTTGTAGGAAATCTTATTACAGGATCTACTACAGTGGGGGTTATTACAGCTGCTTCCCTTACAGCACCAATGCTTGTCTCCTTGGGAATAAGTCCTGAAGCTGGGATGCTTGCAGGTGCGGCAGGTTCGATTATCATCAAATACGTTAACTCCAGTTATTTCTGGGTTTGTACTTCATTGTCTAGAATGGAACTTAAATCTGCCTTGATATCTTATGGTGGTGTAACCCTGGTAAATGGTTGTGCATCCATGGCCGTGGTATATGTCCTATGGGCTATGGGTATTATTTAAATTTATGATATTAGTGGAGCTAAAATATGACTAATTTTCTTTTCAAACAGCTCGCCCGAGCTGCTCAATTGGAACAGGTAAGTCTCGGACAGGAAATAAGTATTAAGGTAGATCTTGCTCTTGCCCATGATGGATCAGGTCAGGCTATTTTGGATAGTTGGGATAAAAATAAATATCTCTCTAATAAA
>JBAYAL010000266.1:0-3546 GCA_041669825.1 Eubacteriales bacterium
GAGAGTGTGAGGGGTGCGGACGTTTTTGTTGTTCAGCCAACTTGTGCTCCTGCAAATGAAAATATTATGGAATTGCTTGTGTTAATTGACGCCTTGAAGAGAGCTTCAGCAAGTAGAATAACAGCTGTAATACCATATTATGGTTATGCCAGGCAGGAAAGGAAAGCACGGGCACGTGAGCCAATTACTGCAAAATTAATGGCGAACATTATTACGACAGCTGGAGCAAACAGGGTAGTTGCTATGGATTTACATGCACCTGCTATACAAGGCTTTTTTGATATTCCAGTAGATCATTTACCTGGTGCTCCAATTTTGGCGGAATATTTTCAGGGGAAAGGCCTTAAGGATGTTTGTGTAGTTTCTCCTGATATTGGAGGGGTAGGTAGAGCCAGAAATATGGCGGAAAGAATAGGCGCATCTCTGGCGATTGTGGATAAGCGGCGTCCCGAACCTAATGTATCTAAAATAATGCATGTTATTGGGGATCTTGAAGGGAAAACAGCAATACTAATTGATGATATAATTGATACGGCAGGAACTATAACTCAGGCAGCTGCAGTTTTAATAGAAAAAGGGGCAAAGGAAGTATATGCCTGTGCGACACACCCAGTTCTTTCAGGTCCTGCAGTTGAACGCCTGGAAAAATCTGTTATTAAAGAACTCGTGATTACTAATACGATACCACTAAGTGAAGATAAGAAATTATCTAGAGTTAAGGTTCTATCAGTTGCACCTCTCTTAGGAGAAGCAATAGTACGTATTCATGAAGATCTATCTGTGAGTAAATTGTTTAGCTAATAGTACAGAGGGTGTGCTATGAATTGTTTACCTAAAATATGGTTACAAGAATACTATAATATTAACTGTTTTTTGGAATGTCAGGGTACTCAACATCATCATTAGTTTCATTATTTTTATTGAATTCAACTTTAATTTGCAGATTATCTGGATCAGAAGTTGTAGATGGCATGTCTTCTAAGTTGACAGCTCCTCCAGTGTGATTTTCCGTAAATTCTTCACATGCTGAATCTTTTTTCTTTTTATCAATTTTTTTTATATACCTGTTAAAGTGTTTACCTTTTTCAGATGCTTTGTCAGAGGTTTTTTGAATGAATGATTTAACATTTTTATTTATTCCTTTATTGGAAATTATCATTCTTGATTCACTGTCTTTATAGACAATAATCACATCAGGCCCAATAGTAAGAATATCATCTGTGTTTAAACGTGCTCGACCATTGAAAAATCCTTCAAAGATACCGCCAGAAAGTTCTAGACTTGCTATATTACCATTTGAACAGTCAATATAGAATTCTTCTGTAATACCAAGGGTTTTTCCGTTTTCGTTAATTACTTTGATGCCAATAAGACCGCTTTTTTCTTTTAGCAGATTCATAATATCGGGAAGATTTGTTGCTTTTTCAACTTGACTTTCAGTACTTATGGTAATTGCGTTTTCACCAATATTTATGACTCTGTTGAATGGAATAATACGCTGATCTTTAAAAAAACCTTTGGGATCAATAATTAGGGCAGCAATAGATTTGGTTTTGGGGTCAATTACTAAATTGCGAACGTAACCGATTTGCTGTCCTTCTTTTAAGGAAATAATAGGTAGTGAAATAAATTTTTTACTGGCTAACACAGTGGTTACCTCCTTTTTCGATTTAAAATACTTAGATAGACAGACTCTCTCTCGTTCAATCTATTCGAACAATTATGTAAATATTCCGAAAGGAAATTGAAATGAAGGCAGTTATTGGTTTGGGTAATCCTGGGATTAAATATAGAGGAACAAAGCATAATGTAGGGTTTATGCTTTTAGAAAGAATGACCACCAGTTTAAGATTGAAATATCGCACTGATTTTAGGGGAAAAGTAGCGGAAGATAAAATAGGGCAGGAAAAAGTACTTTTCTTAAAGCCATACACATATATGAATTTAAGTGGTATTTCTGTGGCTGAATTGAAGGGGTATTATAAATTGTCTGGGAAAGATTTACTTATTATTCATGACGATATGGATCTTCCTTTTGGTAAATTGCGTTTTCGTAGTAAAGGGAGTGCTGGAGGCCATAATGGTATTAAATCTGTTATTACAGAAATTGAAACTAATGAATTTTGGAGATTGAAAATTGGTGTAGGGAGACCAAGTGAAAATTTTGATGTGATAAGTCATGTGCTCTCATCCTTTAATAGAGAAGAATCAAAGCAACTTGAAGAAATATTGATTGAAGCAGAAAAGGGAGTAATGCTTTGGTTGGAAGGAAGGGAAACAGAGGCAATGTCTCAATATAACGGTTAATAATAATAGAAAGTATAACCTTCCGTGCGAAAGGTAAGTATATTACACGGGAGGTGTTTTTTGGTGTATATTTTAAAAATATGTCGTTGTTGTGAATCGGTTCTAGGGGAAATTGAGATTGAAAATTTAACTTCGTTATCTTTTGATGACGGTATAGAGTTGGTGGGGAATGTGGCCTATACTGTTTGTCCCAAATGCATGAAGGATTTGGAGATGAATAATCAGCTCAATTATTTGCAGTAGGTATAAATGCAAGTAATAGCCTTTGTAAAGTATGTTGCCGAAAGGAGGAGGTATACCGATGCCTGATATATATGATTATTTAGGTAAAGGATTTGAAATAGAAGAAGTTGAAAAATCTTTGGATAGAAAAGAATCTCCTCAGATGGTTTTTAATATTGCCGGAAGTCAGAAAGCCTCCTTTACAGCAAGGTTAATAAATGCTGAAGATGCCGCTTTTATAATTACATATTCAGATGAACAAGTTCAAAAATGGGTAGATGATTTACAAACTTGGTTCCCTGATAGGGAAATTATAGTTTTCCCTTCAGTAGAATGGTTGACTTTTGAGGTTTTGGGGAGAAGTCATGAAATAACAGGGGACAGAATAAAAGTATTAGGAAGCTTAAGCGGTGGAGAGAAGAGTATCATTGTTGCTTCTGTACAGTCCATTACTATGCGTCTATTTACTCCTGAACGATGGAGAAAGAATTGCTTAAAATTTGAAACTGGAAAAAGTTATGTGCTTACAGAGGTGTTGCGTCAGCTAATTAATTCAGGCTATGAGAGACAGGAGATAGTAGAAGGAAAGGGACAGTTTGCGTTAAGAGGGGGAATTTTAGATATAGCCCCGTTAGATAGAGAGCCGGTGCGGATAGAATTCTTTGATGAAGAGGTTGATTCGCTTAGGACGTTTGATCTTGAAAACCAAAAATCGCTTCAATCTATTTCAAAAACTGAAATATTACCAGCTCTTGAATATGTTCTTAAGAGTAAAGAACAACAAGAATTAAAGTGGGAATTAAATTCAGTTGCTAGAAAAGCTATTGTGAGATTTCAGCGATTGGGGAAAGCTGACATAGCCAAAAGGCTTGTGAAAAAAATGGAATATCTGAATAGCAGTTTAGACGAAGGCACACCTGACGAAAATATTTATCCTTACCTTAGTTTGCTTTCAGAACAATTAGTATCTATATTTGAGTGGCTTTCCAAAGAATATATAGTTTTTCTTGATGAACC
>JBAYAL010000267.1:0-3511 GCA_041669825.1 Eubacteriales bacterium
ATCTTATTATGCTGCCCATACCAATCTTGACCAGTCTATACTATCTTCAAGTCTGACCTTTGCAAGGATATTAGGCCTAAAAAAGACAGAACTGTTAGCATCTATTGGGGAAGAAAAATTAGTTAAAATAGTGGTTTTTGTTCCAGAGGATTCGGCGGAGACAGTGAGGAAAGCATTAGCTGAAGTTGGGGTAGGAGCAGGTAGTACTGATGGAGAACATAGTGCTAATTATAAGGAATGTTTTTATCAGGGGAGAGGAGAAGGGACGTTCAGGCCTCTTGAGGGAGCAGATCCTACTATAGGAAAAATTGGCGAATTGACTAGAGTACCAGAAGTAAGACTGGAAAGTATAGTAGAAGAAAAAGCGCTCTCTAGAGCAGTTAGGGCACTTCACAAAGCCCATCCTTATGAAGAACCGGCTTATGATCTTATTCCCTTAAAAAACAGTGGGAAAAAGCGTGGCTATGGAGTGGTAGGTTATTTACAGGAACCTGTTACTTTGGGTGAACTGTGGGAAAATTTCTTGGATCATTTAAAGAGAAATAGTTTTTGTAAAGCAGATGGAACTTGTCCACAGGGCTGCTGTTTGGAAAATCAAAACGAAAAGATATTTCCCTTTGAATATGATCTATCTTCCGTAAGACTTGCTGGAGATTTAAATAGGAAAATTAGGAAAGTAGCAATAAGTAATGGTAGTGGTGGAAGTTTTGTTTCCAAAGCTATTTTTAAAGGTGCTGATCTCTATATAACTGGGGATATAGACCATCATGGAGTACTTGATAGTATGGAAGCGGGAATGGCTGTTGGTGCCCTAGGACATTTTTTAAGTGAAATGCCTATGATGGAATCAGTTTATCAATATTTGAAAGCTAATAGAACTATGGAAGCTGTGGATATCGTTATAAGTAGTGATAATGCGGTTCCATGGGTTAAATAAAAAAGAATAAGAACATGTTATTTACAAATAAGCACAAGATTTTAACAAAGTTATGCACATGTTACTAACAATTTGTGAATAACTTTTAAAGAATAATTATTTTAAAGTGAAAATCTAAACTATAAAAGAAGTGGATTTAAATAAGTTAAATATAAAAATAGTAATTGCAATTGTAATTAAGTATATTGATTTTAAGTTGTAAATATGATATTAAAAAGTAAATTATGGATAATTATTTCCATTAATAATCATTTGACCTAAGACAAAAAATCTAGTACTATAGAGGGCACGAAGTCAACTAGATGGTCGCGGAAACATGTACCGAAAGGTCGTTTCTGAGGAAAGTCCGAGCTCCACAGGACAGGATGCCGGGTAACGCCCGGTGGGGGTGACCCTAAGGATAGTGCAACAGAGATATACCGCCATTCGCAAGAATGGTAAGGATGGAAAGGCGAGGTAAGAGCTCACCGGCAGTTCAGGTAACTGGCTGGCCATGTAAACCCCATTCGGAGCAAGACCAAATAGCGGGAATATGGAGCGGTCCGCTTCTTCCCCGGGTAAGGTCGCGTGAGGCTGTCGGCGACGGCAGTCCCAGATAGATGATCATCACCTCGCAAGAGGAACAGAACTCGGCTTATGTGTTGGCTTCTTACATATCTATATTGGATAGGAAAGCAGGTTTGTACCTGCTTTTTTTGTATTTGATGAGGAGGTTATCTTTGTTAAATTTTTCGGGCTTATTGTCGACTTTAATAGAGTCTTTTTGAACTGAATTAATATTATTATTTGTTATTGGTGAGAGATCTTGATTTTGTTCAGTACTGTTTATTTCCATTGAAGCAAATTTTGTCGGAAATATGACATTGTTATTTTGAGGGTTTATCTCCTTCAGATATTAAATAACACTTTGTAGAATCAATGAAAAGTTATTTATTTGGTCCAGATACTGGGGGAAATTCAAAAAATAAGTGCAATATTCATTATAATCAGTAGGTAAATAATCCTTTAATATTAGTAAATGCATATTAAATAAATCACTATAAGATGTCTTCTTAGAAAAAATAAGCCTTCCCCCCTTTTTTTCAATAAAAAAAAACAAATGCAAAAACATTTATTTCTTGGGGGTCATCGCTTATCTATATATTAGTATATTTTATAAAAAGTAGGCGTGTCAAATTATTTTTTTTTATTTTAAATATTTTTTTATTTATCAATTTTAAAGTTCAATATTAAACAGAAATATCTCGCGAATACACACTATTGCTAAATATTACGCGGTTTTAATTTTTTTTATAAAATTATTAAAAAAATTTGTTATGACTGTTAAAATCATACAATAGAAGCCAAGTTATTACAATTAGAGACGTAGTATTATCTTCAATTCTATTAGTAATTGCTGGTATTGAGAGTCTTTTGTTTATTTGTAGGATAGATTGATAAGTGCGATTGTTTATTGATTCAAATGGTTATTTGATTTTCTTAATCTTTTTAAGTAAGAAGATATTATTGGTTTCCAATAACCCTGAAAAAAAGGTTATTGGAAACCAATAATATTTTTTTAGAGTTTGTTTTGAATTTTTTAATAAATAAATTGTAAAAATAATATCAATTTAATTAATTTTTAATAAAAATTTTACAATTTAACTATTATTCTGACTTTTTTGATATAATTATTTTGGTAAAATAAAATTATACAAGATAATGTAGTAAGACTAATGTTTGTTCGCAAGAGACTAACTCGTATTATTAAGAAAAAAAACATTTGCACTACTGTTTTATGTTACTTTTATTTACCTAACGGATAGTAAGCTGAAGATTCTTGGGGAAGTTTTCAAGATAAATGTGGCTAGAATCGGTAGCCGACATTTTGTCTATAATGGGAAGTTGGTTAGGTGGTGTATAAGAGCTATGTTTTGTATATTACATTTATCAGAAATAATTACGGTATTTTAATTCTAATTGATCTTATTAAGACCTTATCAATTGTTGATGAGCAATTAAGACCAAATTTTTTATTTGTTACTGGTGATACCACTTGGACAGAGAAAGTTTCATAGTATAAAAAGCTTAGATAAAGATTTATTACTCAATTATATAAAATAGGGGTGTAACAATGGGACAGAAATCTATAAATCCAGATTTTAAAACTACAATATATTTTGGGATGAAGCCATTAACTGAGGAAGAAATACTTAACAAGCTTAAATCCGACAGAAATATCTTTTTGAACTTTAACCGGACTGAGATAATACATAGCAAAGACTACTCCTTCATAACAAAAGTAACATTTAGTGAGTATGATAAGAATTGTGTCGAAGGAAAAAAGACAGAGGAGGAGCAGGCACAAGCAAAGAAGAATTTAAAAGTAGTCGAGGACTATTTTAACAGTCAACTCCCATCAAGCTCTTTCCCATACAAATTAAACTTTGCAGAAAGAAATGACAACGAATGTGCAATATTTAATCAAAATAAATACAGCACTTTAGCTGTACAACAAAAGTTAGAAGAGATATTTGGGTAGGGGTTTATATTGGACAAGACACATCTTCCTACAGTAACGTTATAAAGTCAATG